>CAZICU010000013.1:13517-19206 GCA_964537905.1 uncultured Gammaproteobacteria bacterium | reverse complement strand
GAAAGTAGAAAGTAGAAAGTAGAAAGTAGAAAGTAGAAAGTAGAAAGTAGAAAGTAGAACCCCCGAGAAATCGGGGGTTTTTGGTGGTGGCTTCACTAAAGGCGCTAGAAATGAAGAAAATTAAATTTCTAATGTCTAATATCTAATTTATAATAAAAATATTTTTAAATTTAGGAATTGGAAATTACAGATTTGGATTTAGAATTTTTTTATTTAGTATAATAGGTAATGAAAAATAAAGAGACGGTGTTTGTGTGTAATAATTGTGGAAATGAATTTTCTAAATGGCTGGGGCAGTGTAGTGCTTGTGGGGAGTGGAACAGTTTAAAAGAAGCACCAAGAAACAAATTCCAAGGAACAAACAAATCACAATTTTCAAGAAACAATAATCAAATAAAAAATGAGGTAAAAAAAGTGGCGGATATTGAGACAAAAAATGAGGGATTTTTTGATATAATTTCTACGGAAATTAAGGAATTTGATAGAGTATTGGGTAAAGGAATTGTTCAAGGATCAGTGACCTTGTTTGCGGGAGAACCAGGGATAGGAAAAAGTACACTTTTAACAGAACTTGTGGGTAAAGTTGGTGGTTTGTATATTGCAGGGGAAGAATCGGCAGAACAAATAGCGATTAGAGTTAGACGACTTGGATTAAAGGCGGAAAATTTCGATATTTTTGAAAGTAACTCAGTGGAAGAAATTGAGGAATATTTAAATCGAGTAAATAATTTGTACAAAATAGTGGTGGTGGACTCGATTCAGGTAATTGGATGCGAAGGGGGACCCGGTCTTCGCCAAGGCTACGGCGGGCAAGTCGGTTCTGTAAGTCAAATTAAGGAATCGACATTTCGTTTGGTCCAACTGGCGAAGAAATTAAAAGTGGCCATGTTTATTGTGGGGCATGTGACTAAAGACGGGGATATTGCTGGACCGAAATTGTTGGAACATATGGTGGACACGGTTTTGTATTTTGAGGGAGAGAAAAATGGAGAGTTGAGAATTTTGCGAGCCAATAAAAATAGATTTGGTCCGACTGATGAAGTGGGAATTTTTAAAATGACAGAAAAAGGTTTGTCGGATGTAAATCAGAATGATTTAAATTTAGTGAGTGGGGAAGGAAATAAAGTTGGAAGTGCAGTAACAGTATCGATGGAAGGAACTAGGCCGGTGATGGTAGAAATTCAAGCATTGGTGGTGGAAAGTTTTGCCCCAATACCAAAAAGAGTTTTTTCGGGAATTGATTTTAATCGGGGACAATTGTTGACAGCAATCGGTCAAAAAAGTTTGGGAATGCCACTTTATAAATATGATGTATTTATTTCGGTGACAGGAGGAATAAAAATAAATGATACTGGAGCAGACTTGGCAATATTGGCGGCAATGTGGAGTTCATATAAAGAGAAGCCGTTAAGTTTTTCAGCCTATCAGCCTATCAGTTTGTCAGAAAAACAAAACCTCTCTGTCTCCAATCTTCCCCCTTCCCCCTTCTTTGACAAGACAGGGGTAGAACAAAAAAACAGTAAAAATATTCCTGTTTTTGTTGGAGAGGTGAGTTTGTTGGGAGAAGTGAGAAAAGTAAAATTTTGGGAAAAAAGAAAAAAAGAAGCAGAGACCATGGGAAGGAGACTGGTAGAGATAAAGAATGTGAAGGAAATCAAGTAAGCTAATCAGTTAGTCAGCCTGTCAGCTTGTCAGAAAAACAATTAAAAAAACAAAAATGAATATAGATCAGAAAATAAAAAATATTTTGGAAGTATTAAGAAAACGAGGTTGGTATATCGGAGTAATGGAATCGTGCACTGGAGGGGCGATGGCGAATTGTATTACAAATATACCCGGTGCTTCGGATGTTTTTAAATATGGTTTGGTGACTTATAGTGATGAGGCAAAAATAAAAGCGGGAGTGGAGGAAAAAATAATAAAAAAATTTGGAGTTTATTCAATTGAAACGGCAGAAGAAATGGCCAGAAAAATTGTAGGTAATGTAGGAGTGGGAATAACAGGAAAGATGAATGATCCAGCAGAGGTATTTGTGGCAATAAGAATAGAGAATAAAGTAGAAAGTAGAAAGTTTAAAGTAGAAAGTAAAAATAAAAATGAAATAAAAGCAAGGGAAGAGAAAAAGATGAAGGTGGTGGAAAGAGTAGTGGAGATGATAATTGATAATCTTTGAGGTAGTTTGGAGATAGTGGGATATAATAAAATAATTAATTTAGGTTCCGATGAGATTGCTTCTTCGCCAGCTGGCGGATCGCAATGACGTGATTAAAATGATCCATCAATTTTCTTTGACTGGATTTTTTGTAAAACCTCCTTGATGACTTCTACCTTGAAAAAGAAAAGTAATTTATTTTTTTTAACCCCGTCGCTGCGGGTTTGGATGTTTAAGGGAGCAGATAAGAGGGGAAAAGAGAAACTAATTAATATTTCGCACTAGTGAAATTGAGGGTGGTTGTGACCATTCTTGAGTTATCCACAATGATTCAAAATTGTTTAAAAATGATTAAAATGAACCTGATTTTTATAAATAAAATTTTATAGGTTAGTGATTTTTTGGTGAGTAAATTTTTATAGGATATAGACAAGGGGTGGAAATGAGTTATACTGTTTTTAATGCTTCAATTAATAAAAAAATTTTTTTCTCCTTTGACTAGAGTGGGACAGTCTGAAAATAAAAAAGGGAAAATGGGAAAAAATAAATGGGCGGAAAAACAGATAAAAGAAATGGCCAAGTTAGGGGGAAAGTTGATATTAATGTAACTTTTAGTAAAAAGTTGAAAGTATAAAGTAGAAAAAAGAACTTTGACAGTTTAGATGTTGGAGAAACAACAATAGGTTGTTGGTCTTTGACTTGAAAATAGGTTGAAAGGTGAAAATACACCGATAAATCGGTGTTTGATCTTTAGGCAAAATTTGGCGCTACGCTTCAAATTTAGACCTAAATATTAACGAAAATACACCAATAAATCGGTGTTTGATCTTTAGGTAAAATTTGGCGCTACGCTTCAAATTTAGACCTAAATATTAACGAAAATACACCGATAAATCGGTGTTTGATCTTTAGGCAAAATTTGGCGCTACGCTTCAAATTTAGACCTAAAGAACAAAAAAAGAAACAACAAAATCGATATTCTCAAAGCAGGTGGAACACGTATGTTGTTGTTTCTTCAATATCTAAAATAAAGCTAATGAGAACAAAAGTCAAATTGGCGGAGGCCGATTTATAGGCAATATAATGTTTAATTAGCTTTGAGAATAGGGTTGAGAGTAGCAGAGGGGGCAGGTCTGCTACTTTCAACCCTATTTTTATTTCAGTTCTACTTTTTGGATTTTGGGAGCTAAGTTGCCAAGGCAGTTGAGAAGTTTTTCATCTGGAGTAAAACCACATTTCCCATTTGGTTGGATTTCACATTTGGCTTGTTGGTAACAAGCATATTCTTCTTGCCATTGACAGGTGGTGATAATGTCTTTTTCTTCAGAAGAAACACATAATTGATTACTACATCCGGATTTTTTGCAACCTGAGGTTTCAATTTTGACAAGAGATTTATTTTTTTTGGTTAAAGTAAAAAATAAAAAGACAGCGATTAAGAAAAGGAAGAGACCAACTAAAAAAACTTTTATATTTATTTTTTTCATCTTAATTAAGACTACTACAAATTTGGACAGGTTTAGTTTAATTGATTATTTGATACTATTAATTTAGTTATTTATCGTTTTTTTTATGTTTAAAAGAAAATTTTATTTAGTTTTTTTTATTTTTGGGTTTTTTTTGTCATCAGTATCGACAGTTTTGGCTTTGCCAGAAATTTCTATAAAAGAAGGTAATAGACCTAAATATGTGGTAGATGAAGTGTTAGTTAAATATAAAGAAGGTCAGATTAATTTGGCAAATTTTGGATTTATGTCTTTTGTGAGAGAATTTACAACTCGAGTTGGAAATAATTTGACTAAGGATGATGTTTTGAAATCGGGGAATATTGTGGTTTATAAAATTAAAGATGGTCGGACAGTGGAAGAAGTGATTAATGAACTTAAACAAGATGTTAATGTGGAAATTGCTCAACCAAATTATTATTCATATTTTTCAGATTTAGGAACTAATGATACCGAAAAAACTAATTTGTGGGCTTTGGATAATACTGGTCAGACGATTACATTTGATAATGGGGCGACGACCGTTGGAACGGCCGATGTGGATATTGATATGCCGGAAGCTTGGTCGGTTTCGGTTGGAACTAGTGAAATAATTGTAGCGGTGATTGATACTGGAGTAGCTTATGATCATCCAGATTTAATCGATAATATGTGGGATGGAACAAATTGTAAGGATGAAAACGGGGAAACAATTACTGGTGGATGTCTTCATGGTTATAATTTTGTTAGTGATTCAACTAATCCAGCTCCGGCGACACTTTCTCATGGGACACATGTGGCGGGAGTTATCGCGGCGGCAGTTAATAATGGGGTAGGGATTGCGGGGGTGAGTCAAAAAGCTAAAATAATGGCACTTAGATGTGATAATGCCAGTGGTGGAGTTGATTCTGCTTGTGTTATTGCCTCAATTGATTTTGCTAGACAAAATGGAGCCAAAGTAATTAATGCAAGTTTTGGACATGATAGTTATGATTCATTGGAATATCAAGCAATTAATCGTTTTAAAACTGCTGGAGGAATTTTAGTAGCGGCGGCAGGTAATAATGGAACTAATAATGATACTATTGTTCATTATTATCCGAGTGATTATAGTTTGGATAATATAATTTCGGTAGCGGCAACGGATAATAATGATGCTTTGGCTGATTTTTCTAATTATGGTTTAACTTCAGTTGATGTGGGAGCTCCAGGAGTAGATATTTTAAGTTCAGTTATTTATAAAAAAGATCATATTGAAGATTTTAGAACGTTAGATAATTTAACACTTGATGTAGGTTCGTCTTGGGTACGAGTTAGTCTTACTGGGGGAATAGTGGGTTTGATTGGTGATGCAACAGGTATTTCTGATGATTTTTATAATAATAATTCGGATTATTATATTACTTCTGACACGATTGATTTATCGGCGATTTCATCATCTTCAACAAGTGTTAATTTTAGAACACGATGTGATGATTCAGGAACACAATCAGGGGGAGTGGCGGTGGATGATTATATGGATTTGGAAGTTAGTGGTGATGGAATTAACTTTTATTCGATTGGAAAATGGAATGAAGCCTCGATAACAGTTGATGATGATGGTCAATGTGTTGATGGTAGTTGTGCTATTGAATTTGATCTTAATGTTCCCAGTCAATATTTGACTAATGATTTTAAATATAGAATGAGATGGGTGACTGATTCTAGTGATAATACTGGTTTGGGTTGTTTTGTTTATAATTTTAAAATTATTGATTATCCAGAAAATGGAGCTGGAGCTGATTATGATTTTATGGATGGAACTTCGATGGCAACACCTCAAGTAACTGGATTGGCTGGTTATTTATTTAGTGTTGACCCTTCGGCAACTTATACAGAAATAAGAGATAGTATTTTGAATAATGGTGATAGTATTGCGGCATTATCGGGTAAAACAGCAACAGGAAAAAGAATTAATGCTTATAATTCAGTTTTGGCTATAGTACCAGAAGAGGAAGTAACTGTTCCAGGAATTCCCACTGGAGTGGGAGCAACCGCGGGTGATACTGAAGTA
>CAZICU010000013.1:0-13417 GCA_964537905.1 uncultured Gammaproteobacteria bacterium | reverse complement strand
GGACGATGGGGGATCAGATATTCTTGATTATCAAATTGAATACACGACTACGGGAATAGGGTGGACAATTATTGATGATGGAGTGTCAACTAATACAACTGAAACCATAACGAGTTTAATTAATGATCAAGAATATTCATTTAGAATTAGTGCCATCAATGGAGTAGGAACTGGATCAACTTCAGCAACAGTCAGTGTAACACCAACAACAATTCCAGAAGTAACTCCTGAAGTAACGCCAACACCAACTGTTCCAGGAATTCCCACTGGAGTGGGAGCAACCGCGGGTGATACTGAAGTAACATTAAACTGGACCGCTCCAACGGACGATGGGGGATCAGATATTCTTGATTATCAAATTGAATACACGACTACGGGAGTAGGGTGGACATTACTAACTACTTCAGTGGGAATTACAAAAAATATTACTGGTTTAACCAATGATCAACTTTATTCTTTTAGAATCAGTGCTAGAAATGAAGTGGGAGTGGGATCAACATCAGTAACAGTTAGTGCTATAAGTGTGGGAGAAACAGGAATATCGATTTTAATCGATAATGGAGTATTTGTGATTCCAGTGGGAGAATCATCGACGGCAACTTCTCAGATAAGAGTGAATGGTGCAGTTAATATTAATGTGGGAGAATCAGGGAATTTATCACAAATTCAATTAGGAGAAGGGACTATAATTACGGAAATTAATGAGGAAACTTTTGATGCTAATCAAATAGCGGGAGCAGATTTAGATGAAAGTTTGGTTTCTAATTTATTAACTGATTATACGGCGAGAGCTTTAATCCAATGGGGAATTTCAGGAGTAACTTTAGAGTTTGATACGCCAATACTAATAAAAATGAATGTCGGATCTGATTATGATGGCCAAACATTAAGTGTTTTTAGATCTTTAAGTCTATCGTCAGGATGGACAACAGACGGATTGGTTAATTCAACTTGTGTGGTGACTGAGGGAATTTGTTCTTTTCTGACTAATCAAGCTTCATATTTTACGGCCAGTACTTATTTGGAATCGATAACACCAACGGTAACACCGACTCCAACTTCTGTGCCATCTTCAAATTCAAATCCTTCAGAACCTCCAGGACCGCCAGTGTGTACTGATCAAGCTCCGTTAGTGGCTCCAAATTTGTTTCAAATAATGCCGGAAAGAGGTAAAGCAACTCTTTATTATGCTCCAACAAGTTTTCAAACTACAGGATATTCGATTATGTATGGTTTTACAGCAGGGGATGAAAGATTTGGGACAACAACAGGAATAGTTAATAATAATGAGGGAGTACAAAATGTGACAATTAATGAATTAAATCGAGGGACTTATTATTTTAAAGTGGCGGCGACTAATGGTTGTAGTACTGGTCCATGGTCGGATTGGTTGGCGGTTAAAATAACTGATGGAGTTTCTTTGACGGGAACAACTAATTCGGAAAGTTCTGGTAATACATTGCCGATGGCCGGAGGGACGGGACCAACGGTGGTAATGTCTTTGATGTCATTAGTTTCACTGGCAACATCGTGGATTATATTTAAAAAATATTGAATATTACCGCTAAATATGATACAATACAATTATGTTTAGAGAAAGAGAGAGAAATAATCAATCAGAAAAAAAATCACCTTTTGAGATTAAAAAAATTGAAGAATTAAAAATGCCAGAAGTGAAAGTCAGTGATGATCAAAAACTTTTAATTGACGGAGTAGAACAGAAGCATTATCAAAACGTAAAAGAATTGCGTTTTCAAGAAAATAATTCTAATTTGGTTTTTTTCTATTGTGGAGATAATGAAGAGAATTTGAGAGCTAGTATTATTGATATAAATAAGCCAGAGGAAGAGTTACTAACAGTGACAGAAGATGAAGAGAAAAATATTTTAATCAATGGAAAAGTGTGGAATTCTCTTGATGGTAAAAATATAGATTTTAAATCAGGAAAATATTTTATTGAGTTTGATTCAGAAAAAAATAAAGTTGTTTTTGTGGGAATTGATGAAGATAGAAAAAATAAAGATTCTTATAAGAGAAGTCATTTTATTGTAGTAAATGATGAAACCTGGGAAAATGAATTTGAATCAGATGTTAATGCTTCAAGTGTGGGAGAATTGACCTATGCATTTGGAGGTTTACTAGAAGAAAATAAACTGATAATTAATGATAAAAAATGGATTTATTCTGAAGATCAGGAAAATAATGTTCAACCAGATCAAATTTTAAGTGTAAAAATAAGTAAACAAGGAATGGTAGTGGCGATGATCAATTCATTTCGTAATGGCGATGATCGACAATATATTTCTATTGGAGATAAAATTGGAGAAAAATATGTTTGGAAAAATACTTTGGCTCCGGCAAATTATGATAAACCAAATATAATAGCTATTGATGATGAAAATAATCGAGTAGCAGTTTTTGGTCAAAGAGAAGAAAATGGAGAGACAGGTTTGTTAATAGATGATGTCCCTTATAAAATTTTTGGAAATCCTAAAAAGTTGGAATATATGAATTTTAAGGATGGGAATTTGATTATTCAATATGATTATTTGGGAAACAAAATTACAGAAGAAATTTCGGTGAATCCAGATTCGGAAGTTTTTGAAGAAATTCGAAAAAAAAGAGAAGAGGAAGAGAGAAGATTAAGATCTTTAATAGTTTTTTTATCAAGAAAAAGAATAACTAGTGACCAAATTGAAGATTCTTTTAAGAAATCAGAACAATTTGATGAGATAAATTATATAAATGAAGAACTTGTTTTTAAGTTAGGTGTTGGTGAAAAAAGAAATAATAATATTAAACGACAATTAATGGAATCTGTCGGTGTTTTAAATGAACTTAAAGGAATTTTGAAAAGAACGAAAAAAGGAATTGGTCATGATTTTAAACTTTCATCAGACGATAGAGAATCAGGTCTTGATTTGATTGAAAAAATATTGGAGGAAAAGTAAAGAAAGAAGAGAGAATTAGGACAATCGGTTGACAAATTGTTAAAGACAGTTTAGAATTATTTTAATTTCCAAAACGTTTGCCGTTTTTTATGTTATTTTCCAGCTTTTTATTAATGTTTATTTCTGCGATAAATTGAAGTTTATTGAAGAAATTTAATTTTTTATTTTTTTCCAAAAAAGATGCCTAAAATCCTTCGACCAATTCGACAAGTTCAGGGTGAACAAGCTCAGGACGAGTCGGTTAAAAAAAATCAAAACAAACCAACTAAAAAGGTTTTAAAGACTGATTTGGTGCCAGAAATTAAAATTGAACCGGTGACTAAAATTGAAGAAGGACAAAATCCTTCTGTTTCGAGTATAGTAGAGACAAACCCAATTGACTTGCCAAAAACTGAAGTAGTTGGTCAGGTGGGTAAAGATGAAAAGTTGACCAATAATACGGTTAGTTTTGTAAATCCTTATTTAAATAAAATTATTGAAGGACAAAATCAAGCGACACCACAACCAGGGAGACAAGCTTATCAACAACCAGTAAGACCTCAACCAGTTCAACAAATAAGACCGCCAACAAGTTATCAGCCACAATCGGCGATAATAACAGAATCAATTTCAGGAATATTGGAAATAATGCAGGATGGTAGTGGTTTTGTGAGACCTAATTTTTTACCAAATGGAAAAGATGCTTATATAGCATCAATGCAAATTCGACGTTATGGTTTGAGAGCGGGAGATTTGATTAGTGGAGCGGCTAAAAAACCCAAAGAAAATGAAAAATATTGGGCAGTAACGAGAATTGATAAAGTGAATGAAATGGATTTGGCTATGGCTTTGAAAAGACCAGATTTTAAAGATTTGGTACCAATTTATCCAAATAAGTTAATGAAATTGGAGACAGAAGCAGAAATTTTATCGACGAGAATTTTAGATTTATTTTGTCCGATTGGTTTTGGTCAAAGAGGAATGGTGGTGTCACCGCCTAAAGCAGGTAAAACTACTTTATTAAAAGAAATTGCGGCTGGAGTGGCAGTGAATTATCCAGAAGTACATTTGATGGCAATATTGGTAGGGGAAAGACCAGAAGAAGTAACGGATATGCAAAGATTTATTAAGGGTGAAGTGATTGCGTCATCATTTGATCAGAAACCAGAAGATCAAACTCGAGCGGCAGAAATTGGAATGGAAAGAGCCAAAAGATTAGTAGAATTAGGAAAAGATGTAGTGGTGGTATTTGATTCAATCACTAGACTGGCTCGGGCTTACAATTTGGCAATACCAACTAGTGGAAGAACATTGTCGGGTGGTTTTGATCCAGCGGCGTTGTATCCAAGTAAGAAATTTTTTGGAGCGGCGAGAAAAATTGAAAATGGAGGGTCGTTGACAATTATTGGAACGGCTTTGGTAGAAACTGGATCAAAAATGGATGAATTGATTTTTGAAGAGTTTAAAGGAACAGGTAATATGGAATTGAGATTGGAAAGAAATTTGGCAGAAAGAAGAATTTTTCCAGCTTTTGATATTTTAAAATCAGGAACTAGAAAAGAGGAATTAATTTTGGATGTGGCCACTTTGACAAAAGTAATTTCAATTCGCCGAATGTTTGATGCTTTGGGAGAAAATAATGATGCGACGGAAATGATCATTGCCCAAATGAGTAAAACTAAAAATAATGAAGAATTTATGGCGAAGATAGGAAAGAAGTAGATTAGTAAATAGCTAGTAGCTAGTAGTAAGTAGCAAAACAATTAAAAAAGAGGTTTAATTTTAGTGGCCATTTTTAAAGCCCCTTGGCAATGCGTAATGGGTAGCATTTTCGGGTAGGGAAATGACTGAAAGGGCAAAGAGTTTTGGTTTTTAGTATAATAGAAACACAATGTTTGACTTGAAAGAAAAGTTGTTGAAAGAATTAGAGTTGATTCGGGAATTCCTTAAACAAGAGGGGATATTTTTGACTAATTTTTTTAGAAGTTTTTTGGGTTGGTATGATTGGCTAAAAAATCAAATGTCAAAACTGATGTATCAACAAAGAGGTAGATTTTCTCAGACATTTGTTAATGTGAGTATGGCCTTTTTGTTTTTTGTAGTGATAGTGTTTTCGGGAACTTTGGAAAGTTTGGTAATTAATAGTGATGGAAGTGAAAATAGTGGCAGTAATTATTTGTTGGCAGCAGCTAATAAAAGTGGAGCAAACACATTAGTTTCAAATTTACCTAAAGGAGAAACAACTGAATATAGAGTTCAAGAGGGAGATACAGTGTCGGGAATATCTCAAAAATTTGGAGTGAGTATGGATACAATTATTTGGGGAAATAATTTAAAATCAGTAGATGCAATTAAAGTAGGACAAATATTGAAAATTTTGCCGGTAAGTGGAGTAAAACATTTAGTTAAGCGAGGAGAAACGATTTATAGTATTGCAAAAGATTACAAAGTGGATGCACAAAACATAATCGATTACCCGTTTAATACTTTTGCTAATGATGAAACTTTTGCTTTGGCGGCAGGACAAGAATTAATAATTCCTGACGGAATCAAACCCAAAGAAGTGATAGTAGATACTAAAACATATGCGACTCAGACAGTGGCTCCAATTCCAGGAGTAGTGGGAGAAGGGAATTTTATGTGGCCAACAAGTGGTCGAATTTCTCAAAGATATTATTGGTATCATCAAGCGGTAGATATTGCTAATTCAAGTAATCCAGACATAGTGGCTTCACAAGGAGGAACAGTGGTGTCGGCGGGATGGAATGCGGGTGGTTATGGAAATTTTGTGGTAATTGATCATGGTAATGGTTATAAGACTTTGTATGCTCATATGTTAAATAATTCAGTAATAGTGAAGGCAGGACAAAGAGTAACTCAGGGACAAAAATTAGGATTGATGGGTTCAACTGGACGTTCGACGGGAACTCATTTACATTTTGAAGTAAAAGGTCCGGGCGGGAATTTAAATCCATTGACAGTACTTAAATAGCTCATCAGCCTGTCAGCTTGTCAGTTTTTCAGATAGAATAAAGTATGGCTGATAACAAATTTGAGCATCTTAAAGTTTGGCAAAAATCTCATCAATTAGTTTTGGATATTTATAAAATAACTAAAAAATTTCCTACTGAAGAAAAATTTTCTTTAGTTGATCAAATCAAAAGATCATCAAGTTCGATACCAACAAATATTGTTGAGGGTAACGAAAGAAAAACAAAAAGTGAATTTATCCAATTTCTTTATATTTCCAAAGGTTCTTGTGCTGAAACTAAATATCATTTACTTTTATCTAGAGACTTAGGTTATATTTCAGATTCAGAATATCAAGAATTAAGTGATAAAACTATTGAAATCAGTAAAATGCTTTCTAGTTTTATTAATTTTGTTAAAAATTCTGAATAGCTGATAGACTGATGAGCTGAATGGCTAAAACGGCGAAGAGATAATGCGGGGAAAAATGATTTTGATAAGTTGTCTAAATTTTTAGTTTTTGTTAGGCTTTTATATGACTAAATTTTTGAAAATATATACCAGAATAGTGTTAATGGTTTTGCCATTTTTCTTTTTACCTATAATTTATGATGTTTTTGGTTTGGGTAAAAGTGGGTTTTTGCTTTTAACTGGAGTAATAGGAATGGTTTTGTGGGTGATTGGTTTAATAGCTGAAAGGAAAAACGAAATAAAATATTCCAAATGGTTATGGTGGATAGTGATATTTTTTATTTGGTCGATAATATCGTTTTTAAAGATGAGTGGTGGAGGACAGGCGAGATCAATTACTTTATCTTTGGGAATTGGTGGTTTGACAGGGTTGGTTATTTGGTCTTTTTTGTGGTTACAGGTGCGAAGTGAAGAAGAAACTAAAAAACAAATATTGTTTTTAACTGTTTCTGGTTTGATAGTAGGGATAACTTCTTTGGCGGCTTTTTTGATTCCGACAGCAAAAATGCCATTTTCTTGGCCAAATGATAATCCAATAGTAGTGATAAATGATAATTGGACGTTGACGGGATCGATTGTAGGAGAAGCGGTTTTCTTTTTATTTTTAACTATTGTTTGGTTAAAAAAATTATTAACAAAATTAAAAAATAAGGTTAATTTTGAAGATTATTTTAAAGAAGCTTTGGCAGTGGCATTTTTTGGATTAGTAACTTTGTTGGGTGTTTATAAATTGATTAAATTAGGTTGGATTTATTTAGATATTAATTCGGCTTGGGTAATTGCAGTGGAAACTTTGAAAAATAAGCCTATTTTTGGCATAGGTCCAGGTAATTTTGTGGAAGCTTTTTCGAGATTTAGACCAGTTGATTTTAATTCAACTAAAATGTGGACTAGTACTTTTGGAGCTTCGACGATGGGAGTTTTGAATATTTGGACTGAATTGGGAATTGCCGGTTTGGCAATAGTGGCAATTATTGGTTCAATGATATTTAAAAACAGAAAGAAAAATAATGATATTGAAGTAATAATTTTATTAGGAATAGCAACTTTAGTTTTACCTCCGACATTTTTAATTTTCTTTTTGTTATTTTGGTTTTTATCATCTAATTGGGGAGAGATTAAAACAATAAAAATGATTTTACCTTTGGGAGAGAAAGGTTTTAATATAATGCCTTATTTGATATCAATAATACTTTTGGGTTTGACTGGTTTTGGTGGTTATAAAATGACTAAAGTGGTGTTGGGTGATTATTATTGGAAACAATCTTTGTTGGCAACGAGTAAAAATGATGGTAGTGGGGCTTATAATAACCAAATAAAAGCAATTAGAATGAATCCAAAATTAGCTGATTATAGAGCAGTTTACGCTCAAACTAATTTGGCTTTGTCTAAAAATTTCTTGAATGTAGAAAACGGTAATGAAATTAGTCAGGAAGATAAAGATAGAGCTTCGGCATTAATACAGCAAGCAGTGAGAGAAGCTCAATCGGCAGTGACTTTGGATAAGAATATTTCGGCTTATTGGACTAATTTAGGATCGGTTTATAAATCGTTGGTTGGTTTGGTAGATAATACTTTGGATTGGTCAGTTCAATCTTATCAACAAGCAGCTATTTTTGATCCAGCGAACCCCAATATAAATATGGAATTAGGATCGATTGCTTATGGAACAGGTGATTATGCTTCAGCAGAAAGATATTTTGAAGAAGTGGTAAAAGATAAAAATGATTTAGCTAATGCTTGGTATAACTGGGCTTATGCGGCTAAGAATCAAAATAAATTACAGGAAGCAGTGACGAGATTGGATCAGGCAGTAAAATTAGTTTCTGCTGATTCAGAGGACTATGAAAAAGCCAATAAAGAATTGGATGCTTGGAAAAAAGAATTGGATGAAGCTATTAAAAAATATCAACAACAATTACAACAAGAAGCAGAACAACAACAAGCGGTTGAACCGAAAAAACCAGCAAGTCAACCTTTGACAACTCCAGCCCCATTACCAAAAGAAGGGGAAGAGGAAAGAGTTAATGTGCCAGCGACTGATTTGGAACCACCAGAAGTATCACCAGCTCCAGAGGTTGAAAATTAATTGAATTTTGGTGAAAACAAAAGATTCTTTGTTGATGAGATTTTTGAAGTTGCCTGATTTGCATCAAAATCAATTTTTTGTGGAGATGATGAAGGAATCAGGTTGGATGGTTTTGGGTAAGCCGAAAAATTTGATTTATTTAAAAAGATTTGGGTGGATTAGTGTGGCTAAAATCCAAAGAACGGAAACGATTAATTTGAAAGAACTAAAGAAAATTCAACAAAAATATCATACTGTTTTTACTTATATTGAACCAAAATTATTTAATAATAAAATTAATAAAAAAGGGATAAAAGTAGAGCCAATTGCCAATAGTGCGACTTCTTTGGTGGATTTAACTTTATCAAAAGATGATTTAATTCATTCTTTTAAATCTAAAACTCGTTACAATATTGGTTATTGCTTGAGAAAAAATAAATTAAAAATAATAACTAAAAAATTTTCTGATATTACACCAAAAGAGATAAAAATTTTTGAAAAATCAAAAAAAAATTGGTCGAGAAGAAAAGGAGTATATTGTTATGGTAATAAATTTTTAGAAATTTTATTTAAATATTTTAGTAACTCTGGTTGGATCCATTTGGCATATTGTAAAAATAAATGTGTTGGTTCGTTGATGATATTAAAAAATGGTAAGGCGGCAATTTATTATGCTGCTTTTGCTGAAGAGTTGGGATATTCTTTGTTTGCGCCAACTTTGTTGACTTGGACGGCAATGATAAAAGCCAAAGAGAATGGTTGTACTATTTTTGATTTTGGAGGAATTTACGATCCGCGATATAGAGTCTACAGAAAATGGAAGGGATTTACTAAATTTAAGGAAGGATTTAATCCGACACCAGTTTATTATCCAGAAACAAGATTATTGTGGGGATGGTAATCTAGATATCAGATTTAGTTGATAATCCACCATTTAAATTCAATATTTTCGTTGATAGAGGAATCAAGACCAACAACAAAAGAGCCAGGAGATTTTGATAGGACTTGAAGGTTTTGATTTTTGCCACCTTTTAGGATAGTAACGTAGACTTGTGAAGTAGAAGTAATTTGAGTATTGGGGATAGTAATTTCTTTTTGACCAGAAATAAGAATATTGGTACCGGAAAGAGAATTAGATGCGGTAAGGTTGGAAACTTCTATTTGATTTAATTCTTCTGGGGCGGCAACAATTAATCCCGCCGGTAGCTCCGCAACCAAGGCGGGCAGGCCTGTGTTTGCTTGGATGGTAGGTGAATCTAAGGAAGAGGGTAAATCAACTGGAGGTATTGATATATTTTGATTTGGTTGAGTTAGGTTATGATTGGGGTTTTGAGAGACTAATTGTTCTAGTGATGATTTTTCTAATTCAACTTGATTTTTTTGAACAGGATCGGAAACAAGACTAATTAATTTGTCATATGTTTCGATGGCTTGAGGGAAAAGACCAACTTGTTGTTGAATTTTGGCAAGGTCATAAAAGTTTTGAGCTTTGGTTGGTTCCAGGGCAATGGTTTGAGAAAGATAATTGATGGTGTTTTGAGCGTCACCATTTTGGGCATAAACTGAAGCTAAACTGCGAGTAATTTCGGCGTTATTGGGTTCAAGTTTTTGAGCTTGGCTAAGATCAGCAATAATTTGAGAGGCTAATTCTGGTTTTGAAGAAAGAACACTTTGATAAATACGGCCTCGTTGATAGTAACCACGATAATCATTGGGAAATTCTTTGATAGCATCGGTGGCGGCAAGAATGGATTGATTAAGATCATCGATGCTTTGGTTTTGACTGGCTTGAGTGAAAAATTGTTGTGATGTTAAAAGATAATGTTGGATAGATTTAGGTACCTGTGTGGGTGATACAGAAGTTTCAGGTAAAGTAGTGTTTGTATTATTAACTGTGTTTGAAGCGGTTTGACCTTTGGATTTGAAAAGAATGAGACCAGAAAGAGAAAGAAGAGTAAGACCAGAGAGGGAAAGAAGAGGGAAGACGTTATTATGTTTTAAACCTCTCTGTCCCTCAGAAACTTCGGGACATCTCCCCTTAAAAAAGGGAGAAGTCTGAGTGACAACAAGGGCTTTGGCGATGTCGGAATTTAAACCCACCTGTCCTGATAAATCAGGACTTTCCTCCCTTAAAAAGGGAGGTTTAATATTTTGATTATTTTGGTCAATCTCGATACCGAGAGATTTTAATTTATTGATTTGGTCTTGAGTTAATTGGGGCATAAATAAGTTTATCAGTTATTCAGCTTATCAGTCTATCAGTTTTTTGAACTTTAGATTTTGTTTTTAACTGGTTTATTTTAATTAATAATTTATTTACTGATCAGCTGATGAGCTGAAATTCTGAAAGGCTAGTTTATAATCCACTCCCGCAGTAGCGGGATTTCGCTACGCTCAACAATTTATAATGTAGGTGGATCATGTTAATTTATGATCCACCAATTAATAGAAATGTCATGATCGAGTGGTTGGTCTAGAGATATAGTAAAGTAAGATTGTGATGGGGTTGTTTCAGTGGTTGGGGTGACAACTTTGTTTTTGACATAAAGAACTTGATTGTTGGTAGAACCAACTGGGGTGAGATAGACCATAGAATTGGAAGTAAGTTTATCGGTAGAAATTATAAGATCAGTTTTACCAGTTGGAAGAGTGGCAGTGCCAGCGGTGGCATTGGAAGTAAGAGAAGCAGAGTTGGTGGCAACCGGTATTTCGGTTTCGGTGGCGATAATGAGTGAGGCGGAGTCGGTGGCAATTAATGTGGCTGAATCCGCTGGAAGCTGCGCATCCATGGCGGACAAGTCAGTGGCGATGTTGATTTTGTTAGAATTGATTTCGGCGGCAGTAAGTTTTTGAGTTTTGATTTCGTTGGCTTCAAGAAGACTGGCAAAAAGAGATCCAGTAACAGTAACATTACCATTGATTTGAACATGTCCAGTATCGGAAATAACTAAAGTTTCTCCCATAATATGGACAGAACCAGTGTTTGATGGTTGGATAAAGAGAGCAGTGTTGGAAGTCTCGATATAATTACTGGCAATAGAAACTTCACCAGCAGTGAATTGGCCAGTGATGAAAGCATTGCCAAATTGAGCATCACCGTTGACCATAAGCTGAGCACCGATGACTAGATTATCAGTAAGATTAAGATTGCCGGAAATGGTGGCAGAATCGGTAGCGACAGTAAGAGACCAATTGTCGGATTGAGCTAAAATAGCACTTGGAGTTGATTCTGTTTCATTGTTAACAACAATTTGACTAAGTTCGTCACGAAGAGAACTAATTTTGGAAGCTAAAATATCAGTGAAAGAACCTTCTTTGGAAATAATTTGATCAGCATAGAGAGTGGAAATAGTAGCTTCATGACTATTTAGTTCATTAGATATTAGTTTTTCAGTAGTGATTTGAGTGGTTTGGATATTTTGAGCAATTAATTCATCAGAAATTATTTTTTCAGAGGTTAAATTTTGAGTATCTATATTAATAGAATTAATATTATCAATGTTGGCAAGAGGGGAGATGAGTTGATCTGAGGTAATTTTTTTAGATTTTAGATTATTTATAAGAGCATTGTCGGTAATTAAATTAGTGGTAGAAATAAAACCAGCTTTGATTTTGGCGGCGGCAATTTGACCGAATTGGGAAATACGAGAGACAGTATTGCCAAGAGAGTCGGTTAGGGAATAAGTGGCGGCTTCGATTTCATTTTTGGCACCATCGTAACCGAGAGAAGCGAGAACTTCGGGGGAGATATTGTAGCCGACATTTATTTGACCAGTGGAGGTGAGAGTCAGATCTGGATCGTAATAACCAGGACTAACCATGACTCTAATGGTACCAACAGCGGTAATATCAGAATTAGAATAATCAGCCATAGCTCGACCGACAATGATACCAGCAGAAGTGGCTTTGGCGGCAACACCGGGAATATTGCTAATAGTTAGAGGATCTCCAGCTTTAATATTGCCATGATCAGTGGAAACTTTAAGGTCAACAACACCACTGAGAGCCAAAAGAATAGAATTTTCTTCGTCGGCAAGATTTTCACCACCGACAAAAGTACCAATGTTGGAATGAGTGCCGGCAATAATTTCACCAGGTCGAGCTTTGCCAAATTTATCTCCATGATAAGAAATAAGATCAGTAGCTTCAGTAGGTTCATCACCCCGAACATATTCAGCAAAATCGGCAGAAGCAGTAGTAGCAAAAGCAACGCCACTATTACCAGTACCAACTCGGATACGGCCAACTTTAGCTCCATTAAAATTAACGAAGCGAATAAATTCTGGACCAGAAGTACCACCACCGGTAGTGTAGGTAGCGGAAGTACCAATAGTTATAGTAGGTAAGGAAGTACCACCAGAAGTGTTCATAAAAAAGGCAACGCCGGAATTAGAAGCAGCACCAATAACGGTAAATTTATATCCAGGATTAGTAGTACCAATACCAACACTATTGCCATTAGTAGAAATAAAAAGAGGGGTAGTTCTACCGATACTGACTTGGAATAAACCGGTAGGATTGGTATTACCAATAGCAACACTACCATTATTGGCGATAAAAATAGCATTGGTTCTACCATTGCCAATATTAACTTGGAATCTACCAGTAGGATTACTGTTACCAATACCGACTGATCCATTAGCTTTAATTGCAAATGATTGAGTATTACCTAAACCCCAGAAAGATAAAGTAAATGAAGAATTGCCAATTTGAGTGTTTTGGGTGAGAGTACCGCCAAGACCAATGGAAGTGGAGATTAGTTGAAGACCGTTGGTAACATCAACATTAACATCGCTCCAAGATAAACCAACACCGGTACTAACTAAAAATTTACCTGGGGATCCAGTAAATCCGGTACCAACAAAAAGTTGACCAGTTAATTTGATATCGCCAACGACATCTAATTTTTTTGTTGGAGCGGTAGTGCCGATACCGACACGACCGAAAGAATTAGTAAAGAGAGTGGGGGTGGCTTGAT
>CAZICU010000012.1:0-20193 GCA_964537905.1 uncultured Gammaproteobacteria bacterium | reverse complement strand
CTACGGTTATTGACAATCTCAATGTTTTTGAAGACGCCTATGTTGTCGCTACCCGCTCTGCTATTCATAATATTTCTTTTTCTCCTCAAAGTTCCGTTACTGAAGGTAAATGGCAAGTTTTATTAAAAGCTACCGGCACAAGTAGTGAAAAACACGACGATGGTATGCCCGACCAAGGCGGTTTTGATATTGGAACTTCCTTCACCTCTAGCGACATCGATTGCCCTTGGGGAGCCACTGCTTCAGTTGGCACCACTGTAGTTTTAACTTCTGGACTCAGTACTGGCTCTACCGGTCCTTATCATCTAATTACTTGTGCTCTTCCTGCTGGCGGGACCAATCCTGTTGGATCTGGTGAAACTGGAACTATTATCATAGGTACTACTCATCAATTAATTAATCCCGCTCCAGCAGTTAACCATACCGTCGGTCAAGCCAACGCTTCGGCAGATACTTATACTTTTCTAATTCGTCACACCGATTCTTCCGATACTGTTATTGACAGCGATACCACTATTGGCAAAATTGCCCTCACCGAATCAGTTTTAATTACTGCCACTATTGATCCAACTATTACTTTTTATGTTGATAGTATTGGTGCTAGTACTCCCGGAATGACTCGATGTGGCACTGCTCTTTCAAGTAATGCTTCTCAAAGTACTGCTGCTTCTATTAATTTTGGATCTGTTAGTCTTGGTCAATTTAATACTCTTGCCCAAAGATTCACTTGTTCAACCAATGCCTCAAATGGATACACAGTTCAAATTTATGAAAATAATCAATTAATTAATTCCAGTACTGGTGCTACTATTCCTGATACAGATTGTGATGACGGCACTTGTACTACTACTTCGGAACAAAAATGGGAGACTGATACAGGAGTCACGAAATCAGAATTTGGTTATTCTTTAGAATCAATTACTGGTCCTGTTGCCTTTCAACATGACAATGTTTTTAAAGCCAAACCATTTGGAGTTGGTACTGCCAATGCCAAAGTAATTATGAATCGCACTGACACTCCTACAGGCGTTGATCAAGGTTATATTTGTTACCGAATTACTGCTTCTAACTTTCAAGAAGCTGGTACTTATCAAAATCAAATCAATTTTATTGCTACTGCCACTTTTTAACTATTCTTTTTAAAACAAAAGAGCTTACAAGCATCAGTTTCAAATATGTCGGCTATTTTAAAAATTATTTTTAATGAAGGTGTTCTTTTATTATTTTCAATAAATTGAATATACTTCATACTTAACCCTAATTTTTCCGCCAAAACCTCTTGAGTCATTCCCTTTTTTTTACGGTTTATCTTTAAAATATTCCCTATATCAATTTTATTTTTAATATCTTTTATCACTATGTCTTTTTATACAATATAGTATATACAATTATAAACCAACTAAATGTTACCCTTTACATTCAAACTACTTATTGACATAAAAATTAATTCGACTTATCTTTAAGATATAAATATCATAAAAAAAATGAAATCTTCACTAGTTAAGACATTTCTTTGTCTCTTATTTTTTTCTCCTCTATTTTTCTATCTTGTCAATCCTCAAACATCAACTGCCGCTCCAGCTACCGAATTTAAAGATCAATTAAGTTCCGCTCAACTTTCCTATTACGCTCGATTAGGTGTTGGAAATTCTGCCGGTAATTCAATCATATTTGTCACTACTACTGGTACTACTCTATCTACCAACAATTATAATTTAGACATTGGCGATACTCTTTCTATTGGATTAGGCACAACCACTCTTTTTACCGTTCGTGGTTTGTCTGATACTAATGCTATTGCACTAGGTGGAGCTATTGGTGCTGGTCATACTGCCGGAATTCCCGTTATTTCCGCTCGCTATTCAGCTCACAATATTTATTTCAAACCTCAAAACTCTATTTCTGGTGGTATATGGCAAGTTTTAATCAAAGCCAGTAATGGTAGTGTCTCTGCCGACAGTACTCCTGACACCGATGGTTTCGATTATGGTAATTTAATTGCCGGAGCTGTTACTTGTCCTTGGGGTGCCACCGCCAGTGTTGGCACTACTGAAATCATTTCTGGTTCATCATATCATTCAATCACTTGTACTTTAGGTGCCGGAGTTACTAATCCCTTAAACATCGGCAGTAGTATCCTCATCGGTAATGCCACTAATATGTTAATGAATCCGGCTCCAGCTATTAATCATACCGTTGGTCAAGCTAATGCTTCGGCCGACACTTATAATGTCATTCTTCGTCATCTAGAATCAGATGGTAGTTTATCTGATAGTATGTCTGGAAAAATTGCTGTTACTGAATCTGTTAGAGTTACTGCCACCGTTGATCCAACCATAACTTTTTCTGTCGGTAGTAGCGGTGTTACTAGTGTTGGTACTAGTCTTTGTGGTACTCCTATTGGTGCTGGTGCTCCCGATACCACTGGTGCCAAAGTTGAATTTGGTTCTCTTAATTTAAGTGCTTTCAATAATCTGGCTCAATTTATTCAATGTACTACCAATGCTTCAAATGGTTATGTTATTCAAACCTTTGAATCTAATCGTCTCACTATGATTGGAGGTAGTACTACTATTCCCGACACTACTTGTCCTAGCAATACCTGTTCACCTACTTCTGCTGCTTTATGGACCACCAATACTGCTTCTGGTTTTGGTTATTCTCTTCAAGTTGGCACTACTTCGGCTGGGGCAGTTTTAGGTATTACTACTGCTAATGCTTATAAATCATTTGGAGTTGGTTATGCTAATGCTCAATCTATTCTTAGCCGAACTAATACTCCTACTGGTACCGATTCTGCTTACATTTGTTATCGTATTACTGTCTCCAATCAGCAACCAGCAGGTACTTATCAAAATGAAATTAATTTCATTGCTACTGCTACTTTCTAATTAAAAAAATAAAGTTTAAAATTAATTTATAATTTAAATATTAAATATTAAATATTAAAAATTTCAAATTAAAAATTTAATTATCAAATTCCCGTGAAACCTGCCAAAATTTCTAAATCACTATTAGTTACTAGCTACTTACTAATTGCCACTAGCTATTTTCTATTTTCTACTAAATCAACCCAAGCTCAAAGTGTGGTTAATGGTCTTTCTGCTATTCCTCCCCGTTTAGAAGTAACTGTTCCTTCTGACGAAGTAGTTTCTCAAACTATTAAAGTTCGTAATGAATCAAACGAACCCAAAACAATCACCGTTACTATTCGTGATTTTGTCGTTACTGATAACAAAGGTACTCCTAATTTTATTGACGATTTTTCTGAAAATTTAAATAATCGTTGGGCGGCTAGCTCTTGGATCCAAGTTTCTCCTAGTTCTTTAACTCTTAAACCAGGTGAAACTAAAAATTTATCAATTAGTGTTCTTCCTCCTAAAAATGCTCTTCCCGGTGGTCATTATGCCGCTGTAGTTTATAGTCCAGAATCTGGTTCTATGGGTAGTAACACCGGAGCTTCAGTTCAAACTAATGTCGGTACTTTAGTTTATGTCACTATTCCTGGTGATATTAATCAAAAAGCTATCGTTCAAAGTTTCTCAGCTCCGAAATTTTCTGAATTTGGACCAATCGATTTTAAAGCTACTGTCAAAAATTCTTCCGATATTCACATTCAACCAGTCGGTGCTATCACTATCAAAAATTGGTTAGGTGGAAAAACTGCTCAATTAGCTCTTGAAAATACCAATATCTTCCCTTACACCACCCGTGATTTTCAAAACACTCTTAATAAAAAATGGCTTTTCGGTCGATATCGCGCTGATTTCAATGCTATTTATGGAACTGCTGGTGGTTTAATCACCGCTACTATTTTCTTCTGGGTTATTCCCTGGAGACTAATTATTTTAATTACTGCCGCTATTGCTATTATTATCACTCTTATCGTTATTACTAAGAAAAATTCTAAAAATAATCCAAAAGTTTCCAATAATGACGTCGCCCAACTTGAAAAAGAACTTGAAGAATTAAAGAAGAAATATAAAGACCAGTAAGCTAATCAGCTTATCAGTAGAACGTCTCTACTTTGTTTTTCTGACAGGCTGACAATCTGAAAAGCTGATAAACTAAAGTATGTGGTTTTTATTTCTTCTATTTTTTTTAATTCCCCACTCCACCTTTGCCGCCGAGTATAACACTACTGCTTCCACTACCATCACTGCTTCTATCGCCGAAAATCGAGTCACTATCTACGGCTACACTTCACCTAATTCAAAAGTCGAATTAAGTAATGCCCAAATTTATTCTCAAACATACAGTGACAATTCTGGTTATTTTATTTTTGATAAAACTCTTTTACCCAAAAAAAATATTTCTGATTTATGTCTTGTTTCTACTGATAATAACCTTCGTCAAACAACACCTGTTTGTTTTCCCTCACCTCCAAAAACAAATTATCATACTGATATTGGACCTCTTCTACTTCCTCCAACTATTTCCTTAGAAGAAGATAATATTGATCCTGATACGACTGTTTTAACTTCTGGACAAGCTATTCCCAACTCTCAAGTTAGTATAAATTTCTATAAAGTTACTGATTCTGCTAAATCTTTTTCTTTTTTTCCTAATCTAACTGCTTTCCTTAAACCCAAGAAAGCCTATGCTTATTCTCTTCCCTCAGTTATGGCCACCACAGATAAACTTGGTAATTTTAGTCTTAATCTACCTACTGCCTATGCCAGCAACTACCGTCTTTATGCCACCACCAAATTCAACCATAATTATTCTCCCAAAAGCAACACTCTCCTTTATACTCTACCCTCACTTTTTTATCTCTTTTTTCAACAATATCCTTTCCTAAAATATTTAATTCCTTTATTGATTCTCACCTTAATTATTTTCTTTTATCTCTTACATCTTCAAAAACCCAAACCAAATCGTTTCCTTCCAGTCATTCGTCAACTAGTTCCCGCTATTCGCCATGTCTCCCCCGCCATTACTGTCTGTAAAGTCAAAACCCACTCAAAATAATCACTTAATTGACTATTTGTATAATTATTGCTAATATTCATACATGATTAATACAATAAACATCTCCTTACCAGCCCAATTAAAAACTGATTCCGAAAAGTTAATCAAGCAAGGGCAATATGTTTCTTTTAGTGATTTAGTTCGCACTGCTCTACGAAAACTTTTAGAAGAAACTAATTATAATCAATTGGCCAACCAAGCCAAAGAAGAATATCTTTCAGGCAAATCTACTTCCATTAAAAATTCTTCCGATATTAATAAATATCTTAAACAATTTTAATGGAATTAATCACCTGCTCAAAATTTGACTCTGACCTCCATCATTTTCTTTCTAAAAACCCTGAGTATAAACCCAAAAAGTGTTTTTCATTAATATTATCCAATATTTACCATCCATCACTCAGACTTCATAAATTAGTCGGTCAAGAAAATTATTCTATTTCTGTTGACATGAAAATCAGAATTATTATTCATCTCGATGAAGATAAAATTTTTCTCCTTCGTATTGGTAATCACAACCAAGTTTATTAATTCCTTACTTTATACTTTCTACTTTTAACTTTATACTTACTTAGTGAAATCTGTTAAATATCTAATTATCATCGGTTTTTTATCAATAGCTCTCATTGCTTCTCTTTTTCTTGTTGTCCGCACCACTACTACTTATCAAAAAGCTGCCAGTTCAAGTTCTTCAGTTATTTTAGAAAATTCTTATCTTTTTGCTTCCCCTATTCAAGCTAAAGCCGACGGTCAAGAAATAGTTCGTCTTACCGTTTTTTTACTTGATGGTCGTGGTTTAGGCGTCGCCAATCAAACCGTTGAACTTGATCTTCCCTCCTCTGTCATTATTCAAAATCAACAAGAAATATCCGATCAATTCGGTAAGACTATCTTTGATATTTCTTCCTCTGTTGCTCAAACTATCAATGTTACTGCCAAAGTTGGTACAGCCAAACTCCCCCAAAAAGTTAGAGTAGTATTTTACTAAAATCTCCTTCCCTAATCCTATTTTCTTTTTAAACCCTTTGTCCCTTTGGGACATTTCCCTTAAAAAGGGAAAAACCGGTTTACCCGGAAAGGGTTTAAAAGAAAATGGAATGAATCAGGTGGGTTTTGATGATAAACTTAAGAGGTGAACCGTCTTCAAAATCTCTCCTATAAAACCTTATTTACTATCTTCTTTTTGGCTCTGGCTGGTATTGTCTTTTTCTTAAAAATAGGTAGTAAAACCGAAAAAGTTTCTGCCGCTTGGTGGGACGACATGTGGCACTACCGAAAAGCCATATCAATTGAAAATACTTCTGGAAGTAATTTAACTGATTTCCAAGTTTCTATCTCTATAGGTACCAGTCAACTTATCGCTGATGGCAAAATGCAAATTGATTGTGATGATATTAGAATTACAGACATTAATGGTAATTTATTACCTCATTGGATAGAAGAAAATAATCCTGGTTGTAACCAGTTAACTGACACTAAAATTTGGTTAAAAGCCAATTCTCTCCCCACCTCTGGTGCAACTATTTATATTTATTACGGCAATCAACAAGCAAGTAATAATGAAAATGGAAAAAATGTATTTTTAGAATTTGATGATTTTAATAACCCAACAACTCTGAGCAATTGGACACCAGAAAGTAATTCTCAGGCCAATTACTTTATTGCAGGAGGAACTATGTCCGTTGTTGCTTCCAGCGGAGATTATAATTCAGCTGTTTTTGGATCAAATTATACAGATGTCATTGTAAATTCCCGATATAAAGTCAACGCTAGCCAAACCCATGGGGGTTTTGTCTTTAGATCACAAACAAATGCCGCTGACAATAGTTATCAATGGGTAATGCGAAGAGGATCAAGTGATAATCGCATTCAAAGACGAACCAGCGGCGGTCAATACTATTTATTAGGAGGAACGGGGGGAGAAGCTCTACCATCTACACTAAGTGCAGATAATTGGTATCCAGTAGAATTTAGGGTGTCCGGAACACAAGTCGACACTTACTTTAATAACCAACAAGCCATCGATGGTATTTTTAACGACACTACTTATACTACAGGAAAAATAGGATTATTATCCTACGACGGAATTGAGAATTATGATTATATTTTCGTCAGAAAATTTAATCCATCAGACCCAACTCCATCTCTTCAATTCGAAGAAGTCGGCACTGGCCCAATTGCTTATTGGAAGTTTGATGAAGGAGTAGGAACAACAGCATATAATTCTGTAAATACACAACACGGTATACTAAATGCCGGAACATCTGCACCAACTTGGCAAAACGAAGATCAGTGTATTAACGTTAAGTGCATATACACCCAAGGAAACTCGAGCAGTTATGTCGATACTAATTACGATTTTGATCTAGACTATAATTCAAGTTCTTCAATTTCATTTTGGTTTAAGCCATCAACATCAAATACGGGAGGATTAGTCAAAAACATCATCGCAAAAAATAGTTATCAATTTATTATTGCTCAAGAAAATCAATTAATTAAATTTATCCAATGGCAATCTACTGGAAGCAACGCTCTCGATTTCGTTACTCCTAATTTCATTCAAGCTAACACTTGGTATCATCTAGAATTTATATACGACAGTAATCAACATAAAGGTTTCATTTATATCAACGGCAAATTAAGTGGCTCAGCCAGCACTGCATCAAGCGATTTTGTTAACAGATCAGAAACATTAAAAATCGGTACTGGATACCAATATGGCGGCTCAACTTCACCACATTTTAATGGCTATATTGACGAAGTTAAAATCTACCCCTACGCTCGTACTGCCGACCAAATCAAACAAGACTACAACTCTCGCGGTTCCCTCTCCGGTGCCGGAGTAAATTTAGGTATCAAATCCTCCACCGCCCCCGATTTAAAATCCAAATTAATAGCTCATTGGAAATTTGATGAAAATAATGGATCCACCGTCTATGATTCATCAGGAAATAACAATACTGTGACATTTGGCGCTGGCTCTTCCGCCCCCACCTGGGCTTCAGGAAAATCAAACCAAGGTTTATCTTTTGACGGAAATGATTATATATCAAAAACCGATGGTACATCTAGTTCGCTAGATGTGACTAATATAACTTTAAGTGCATGGATATATCCTACTGTAATCGATGGTAGCGAGAGAATGATTTTTGAAAAAGGTTATGCTAACGGGTGGGAGTTCTCTGTTGACAGAAGTGGGTTAAAAGTAAACGCCCATCATGGAGGATCTTACGAAAGCAATTTTATGAATACTAATAATAATGGAATTATTGTTGCAAATAAGTGGCATCATGTAGTCTGGACCTATGACGGCTCAGTAACTAAACTATACTTAAATGGAAAGGTTGTACAGGCATTAAATAAATCTGGTGATTTAGCCGTCAATAATTCAAATTTATACATAAGTTCTAGAAATGCTAGTTATGGTTTTTTTCAAGGTATTATTGACGAACCAAAAATCTACAATCGCGCCCTCACCGACGAAGAAATCAAACAAGACTACAACGCCGGCTCAGCTATCCAATTTGGCCAAACCACTCAAAATATTGGTGGTACCACCACTTCTTTAGAATATTGCATCCCCGGCGATACTTCTTACTGTGCTCTCCCAGTTGCTGAATGGAAAATTGATGAAGGCGTGGGTGCTTCTATTGTCGACACTAGTGGAAATAATTTCGCTGGAACCATTTCTAACGCAACTTGGTCTCAAGGCAAAATTGGAAAATCTCTAAATTTTAATGGTGAATCATCCAGTGCTTACATCTCCACTCAATATCCATCATCTTCTCCAACAAGTTTTACTGCCGAAGTTTGGATTAAACCAAACAGTATTAGTGGAGCAGGTGAACATTCTAGTTACGGTTACACCATTATGGCTGCCTCTTCTAGTGGTAGTCAATATCCAGTCTGGATTACTTTACGCAATGGTGAAATAAGAGCCTCCGCTTTTGTCGGTGCGCTCGCCTACACCGAGACCATCGGGGCTAATATTCAAGTAAATAATTGGTATCATGTTGCTGTCTCTGCAACTCAAAACAGCACAGCCACAATTTATATTAATGGTATTGGAAAGACCTCTTTCACCGCTGGTAATGTAGCCTGGAATACCACCGAAAAACTAACTATCGCTGATTTACGACCAACTAGAAATATTTCCTTTAACGGTCTTATCGACCATGTCAAAATTTACGATTATGCCCGCACCCCAGCCCAAATCGCTTACGACTACAACAAAGGTGGACCAATTGGTTGGTGGAAATTTGACGAATGTCAGGGAAATATTGCTTATGATTGGAGTGGAGTTGGTAACACTGGTTCTATAAATATTGGTCCTTCTGGCAATCAAAATTCTCTCGGTGCCTGTGCCGTCGGCACTTCCGCCGCCTGGACCAACGGTGCCACTGGAAAAATCAATTCTAGTTTAAATTTTGATGGATACGATGATCGAGTTAACTTAGGAAACCCCGCTTCATTACAAGTTGCAGGCACTAAAAATTTTTCTGTTGCTGCTTGGATTTATTCAACTCAAAATAAATGCGGTAGAGAAGGCGTAGATAAAGCAGCAAACACTCTTTGTGGTCTTGATACTAGAGGTGGATGGAGTCTTGGTGGTAAATCTGGAACTTTAGGTTTTCATGTTTCAGACAGTACAAACACACAATATCGATATTTAAATTTTAATTCACAATTGAACACTTGGTATCATTTAGTTGGTATAAGAAATGGAAATAATCTTTACTTATATGTAAATGGAAAAATAAATCAAATAGGTGATGTTACTGGTTTTATTATTAACGATGGAAATAATCTTTCAATTGGAGGTAATACAAATTTAAATTGGTTATGGCCAGGTCAGATTGATGACGTCCGCATCTACAACTACGCCCTCACCTCCGAACAAGTAAAGACTGTTTATAATAATGGGGCTATTAACTTTAACTAATACCAAACAAGCCTGCCCGCCAAGACTGCGAAGCTGTCGGCGGGTCAAACAAATCTACAACGGCGGAGCCGTCAGTTTCCAATAAAAATCCCCTTCCGCTTCTTTCTTTTTTTAAAACCTCTCTGTCCCATTTCTTTAAACCTCTCAGTCTCTCCCGATAAATCGGGATCGACAGCTCCCCTTAACAAAGGGAGCAGTCATTTTTGTTTTGTTTTAAGACCTCCTCCTTTTTTAAGGGAGGATGTCCCGATTTTATCGGGACAGGAAGGTTTTTTTATTTTATACTTACTTAGTGAAACGTCTTCAATCTCTCTCCTATAAAACCTTATTTACTATCTTCTTTTTGGCTCTGGCTGGTATTGTCTTTTTCTTAAAAATAGGTAGTAAAACCGAAAAAGTCTCTGCCGCGTGGTGGGACGACATGTGGCACTACCGAAAAGCCATTAATATCTCTGCTCACACTTCAATCGAATCTAATGTTTATATTATTACTGCTGTCAATATTGGCACTACCACTAAAGCTCAAGCCGATGATGGTGATTTTCGTTTTATTTCTGAATCAGGTCAAAATCTAGAATACTACATCGCCTCTGGAGTCGGCACTACTACTATTAATTTTCATATTCTTATACCTTCATTCCCCTCTGGTGCTCAAACAATTTATGCTTATTATGGCAATACTACTGCAACTAATGGTTTTTCAACTTCTGATTTCTCTACCCAAGCCTCTAATTACACCATCGGTTCTTTAAGTGCCGAAGAAACCGGCGGTGGTCCAATTGCTTATTGGAAATTTGACGAAGGCGTCGGCACCACTGCTTACGACTCCGCCGGAAATAATAGTGGAATAATCAACAAGGCCTCTTGGACAAATCAAGGAAAAACTAACAACGGACTAAACTTTAGTCCAAATCAAGAATCATTACTTCTTGATTATCGAGTTTGGAAAGTAGGTCAAACTGATAGTGTCACTGGTTTTAGTCGAAATGGTTCTGCTGGTGAAAATTTTAGAGTATTTGATACCGATCCTTTTGGAAGAAAAGTTGTTGTTTGGGAAGCCTCCCAAAATGATATTACCAGTAATGATGATGGAGGATGGGTATCATCCAATATTGCTGTTGATCAAACAAAGATGTATCGCTTCTCAACTTGGATTAGAAGAACTGTTTTAGGAAACGGAACTTATTATTTTGGAACCTATGGAAAAAATTCAGGAGGAACAAACATCGGAATAATGAGCAGATCTGTTGGTACAACTAGTACAAATCCCTACTTTCGTTCAACTAGTGGAGGTGAAATTTTTTCTACAAATTCTTGGTTTTTATTAGTCGCACATGTTTGGCCTGTAAATTCTGGAACCGGACCTGTTTTTTCCGATACTGGTTTATATAATTCTGCGGGAACAAAAATTGCTACCCCGATTGATTTTGTTTGGGTAAACGGAACTACTTTAACAAACCATCGAACATATTTATATTATTCAACCGATTCCAGTACTAGACAACAATGGATTTATCCCAGAGTAGATGTAATTGATGGGACAGAACCATCAATTCAAGATTTATTAAACGGTCATGATAGTTATGGAACCGATATGTCAGCCACAATAGCAGGTCCAAAAGAAAGTTTTTCTTTTTGGTATGACAAAAATTCTACTGGAAACTGGCAACATATTACTAAATCTTCGTCAGATTATTATGTTAACGGGATACTAAATACTCCAGACGAATATCCTATCTACACTTCCGGAAACGATGTTTTTATAGGACGAACAACCGATTCGGATTTCGTTACCGGATCTATAGATGAAGTAAAAATTTATAATTATGCCCGCACTGCCGATCAAATCAAACAAGACTACAATTCTCGTGGCAGTTTATCCGGTTCTTCGGCCAATTTAGGTATCAAATCCTCCACCGCTCCATCAATCAAATCCAGTCTCGTCGCCTATTACAAATTCGACGAGAACAACGGTACTACCGCTTACGATTCCTCCGGAAATAATTTAAATGGGACTTTCGGCACCAGCGACTCCTCCCCTACTTGGACGCAAGGAAAAATAAATAAATCTTTACTATTTGATGGCACAAATGATTTTTTTTCTATCAGTCAACCAAATATCCAAACAAGCCCAAACTTATTTACTATAACTGGCTTTATCTACCCAGAAAACCAATCAGGTAAAATCATAACTCCACAATCAAATGGAATTGATCAACAAATAAATTATGACTCTGGAAACCAGAGAATATACCTTACAATTGCAGAATCCAGCGATACTAATCAAAGAAACAGATATTCAACAACTGGATCTACTCCTTTAAATCAATGGACTCATTTCGCCATTTCTATAAATAATAAAACCATCAAAATTTACATCAACGGTATCCTTAACTCAGAATACAATGAAACCATAAATATTGGTGGATGGACTAGTCACTGGTACATTGGACAACGAGGAAATTCAACTGGTTGGTATAAGGGTTATCTTGATGAAGTCAAAATCTACAACCGCGCTCTCACCGCCGAAGAAGTTAAACAAGATTATAATGCCGGTTCCGCTATTCAATTTGGTACCAGCAATCAAACCATTGGTGGTACCACTACTTCACTAGAATATTGTATTCCTGGTGATACTTCGGCATGCTCAGCACCCGTCGCCGAATGGAATTTTGAAGAAAACACTGGAACTGTTGCAAAAGATAGTAGTGGAAATAATAACAATGGAACTTTCGGCACTGGTAATTCCTCTCCAATATGGGATTTAGGTGTTAATAATAAAGGAACTGGATTAAAATTTGACGGAATCAATGATTATTTAAAAACCATATCATCAACCACCCTACCAACTGACACAACTATTTCTATGTGGATTTATCCAACTTCATGGACAAATCAAACCCATGTCTCATTAATATCTTCAAGAACAGGTACTAATGGATTAATGTTTTTCATTCTTTCACAAGGTAATCTTAATTTTGACTGGGGAATCAATCAAGACAGATGGGATACTGGATACAAACCACCATTAAATACCTGGACATATTTAACAATATCTCGAAACTCAAACGGTCGTTATCTTTATGTAAATGGAATACTTAAAAATTCTACCGCAACTGCTGGAACCTCATCTACGAACAGCAAAACAATTAATTTTGGATCCGACGATAGCACAGGAACAAATCAGTATTATTTTCAAGGTAAAATGGATAGTATTAAAATCTACAACTACGCCCGCACCCATGCCCAAATCGCCTACGATTACAACAAAGGTGCACCAATTGGTTGGTGGAAATTAGATGAATGTCAAGGTAATATTGTCAACGATTCCTCTGGTGTTGGTAACACCGGAGTAATCGTTATTGGATCATCTGGTACCCAAAACTCACTCGGAACCTGTCAAATTGGTACATCAGCAAGCTGGACAAACGGTGCTAGCGGTAAAATCAACTCCTCGCTAAATTTTGATGGAGTAGATGATTATATTAACATTGGTAGTCCTGAAAATTTATTAAATATAAAAAATGCCATTACTTTCTCTGCCTGGATAAATCCTAACGAAGATACTTTTCAAGACAGTATTATCTCCGGAGGAACTGGTGTACTTAATGGAATATGGTTACGCCAAACACTCCCAACAATATTGTATTTAACTATAGAAGTTGATAATACCCGAAGAGACTCAGTTGGTTGGACACCTATCTTTAATAAATGGTCTCACGTTATAGGCATAGGTGATGCAAAGAATGGAAAAACTCATTTATATATTAATGGCAAATTAATAGGTAGTACATCATTCACTCCTGGTTTATTAACAAATATTCAAAGATTTTATATAGGAAATGGTTATGGATTTTTTAAAGGTCAAATCGATGACGTCCGCATCTATAACTATGCCCTCACTGCCGAACAAGTAAAGACTTTATATAACGGTGGTGCAGTTAATTTTAATTAAAACCCTTTGTCTCACCCACTGCGGGGACATTTCCCTTAAAAAGGGCAACTTTTATTTACTTCATAGCAAGTCACAACCTCCCTTTTTAAGGGAGGTCTTTGAACCCGATTTATCGGGAGAAAAGAGTGGCTTTGAAATTCAGGAGATTTTTAAATATTCCTTTCCATATCAAATAAACTCTTTTTATCACTGTTTTTATACCTATTCCTTTTCACAACTTAAACATTAACCCCACCCCGCCCTGGGCGGGGAAAAAATCTGTTAACCCGTCATTGCTGTAAATGTCAACTAATTCGTTGATGAAATTTGTGATTTAGGCGGTCTTCCTCCTAAAGACTGATGAGGCCTGTAATCATTGTAATAAACTAAATAATTAATTAATTCTTGTTTTAGTTCTTCAACACTGTCGTAGTAGTTATCTCTTAACATATCATCTTCAATGGTTCTCCATAATCGTTCTACTTTACCATTGGTTTGAGGTCGATATGGTCTAGTGTAACGATGTTTAATATTCATTTCTATCAACATTCTTTCAAATGGATGTTGATCATTGTTTTGACTTCCTTTCTTGCCAAATTCAGATCCATTGTCAGTTAAGACTTCACTGAATTTAATCTGGTATTGACTAGCGATGTAATTGAAACATTTTAGAGTAGCAAACATTATTGTTAAACTAGTAATATCAGTGGTTAACTCAGCCCAAGCTATTCTAGAATAATCATCAATGACACAAACCAAATAGAGTTTATTGGTTTCATTTTTAATAATACTTTGAGATAAGTAATGGCAATCAATATGGGCCATATCTCCAGCCTTTTCTTTAATAATTACTCTTCTATTTTTCTTCATTGGTGGATTTAATCTATTTAATCCTAGTCTACTGATGATATTGTACACACCTGAAGCAGAAGGTGTATAGTTTTTCAATCTTGGTTTTAGAATATCAACTGTTTCATAACGATTATTACCTAATTGTCTAAGTTGTTTAACTTTTTCTTCAATGAAGGGCAATGGTCTTCGAGTTCTGTATCTAGGGCCTCTTTTCTGAGGCATCAAATCAATAGTTTGACCACTTTGTTTAAATCGACTGTAATACTTTAGAAAGCTTTGAGCACAAGTGTGATGATATTGATAAAAATCTTTTACTTGTTTAAATTTAGGATGAATTTTCTTCTTTACTTGTTCATATTCAGAAATCAAAAATTGATACTTCTGTAAATAATTCCTTTGTAAGGTTAAGTCTTGGGTATTTAATCTCATATTTGTTGATAAATTTTAAACTAAATCTATCAACGAAATATCTAACATTTACAATTGCGAGGCCGAAGGCCGTGGCAATCTCGATGAGATTGCTTCACTCTTCGCAATGACGTTGTATATTGGTTTTGTTTCATTAGAAATTAGAATTTTACTGTTTTACTAAAAACTATTTACTAATAGCTAATTAACTAATTTATTTTTTCCCTGAAATCAAACCTAAATCCACCCTCTAACCCCATCTATCACTTACTCCTCCACTCTGCTAATAATTTCATAATAAATATATCAATCAGACTTAAAACATCTCAGCCTTCCCGATAAATCGGGATCACCAGCTCCCCTTAATCCCGATAGATCGGGACAGGCGCCGGGGAGAGAAAAATTAAAAAAATAAAGACTTCCTCCTTTTTTAAGGGAGGATACCGGTTTACCCGGAAGAAGGTTTAAAATACAAACCCTCACCTAACCCCTCCCTTGACCCTCCAGAGGCGGGCAAGCAAGATTGGGGAAAAAACTATAAATACGTCATTGCGATCCGCCAGTTGGCGAAGAAGCAATCTCATTGGGATTACCACGTCGCCATTGTATTTGCCCCTCGCGATGACGTTGTTTATTAACAAACTGACCAAATGAAAATCTGAATAACTGACAGGCTGACAAGCTAAGTTTAGAAATTAAAGCTTCGCTTTAATTTCTAAACGTCACCACAATCGTCTGAGGTAATTGCTGACCACCATACAAAGCATTAATTTTAAATTGTCCTTCTACTTTCGAAGTCAATTTGAAACTTATCTTACCATTCTTATCACTCAAACTATTCACCATCTCTACTCCATCAGTCATTCCGGTTATCTCCACTGTCTTTCCTTCCACTCCTATTCCATTTTTATCTTGTAAAAAAACATTCACTTTATTAACATCCATACCATCAGCTTTAGCCAATATTTTTTCTCCCAATAAATAAGATCCACTGACTACCACGTTTCCAGAATAACTAGCCCGAGTCAATGTCACCAAAGCCTTGGGTATTACAGAAGTTGCTAAAAACAAAACTAACACCATTCCCGCCATCACCCCACCTGCAATCATCATCGGCTTAACCTTATTACCTTTAACACTATTTAAAATATTCTTTTCCATCCTAAATAAATCATACCACAAAAATAAAAAGTCAACATAGCAAATAAGGTCAAATACTATATTTAGCAATAAAATATATTAACTGCTAATTATTTTAATTTAATTTTTTATCCCCATCTTTCCAACAAATAAGTGTTGTATTTATTCCTTGTTTTACTTTCTACTTTCAACTTTCTACTTTTAACTAAATAGAATGTATCACTCTAACCCTAAATACTACTCTAATAATCATTATCTATCAATTTATATCCATTTTTATTATTATCTAATTCCCCCTATCCTTAAACCATTTTTAATTTCAAACCTAAACTAAAATACTTTCATTTTTTAAAATTATTTTTCTTTCTGAAAAGCTGAAAAACTGACCAGCTGACAAGCTAATTAGTATATCATTTAATGTCTTTCTCTATAAACCGCACATCTCCGCAATATTGTTTTTTACTAAAAGCTAAAAGCTACTCACTATTAGCTATATTTATATAGATTGATAGTACCAGTATCACCCGTGTAAACATTTGTGAAATATAAAATTAGGTCTTAAAAATGAATATTTGTACTATCAAAATATATCAATAAGTACATCAATTTTGTGCTTGACAGCCTTTTTCTAATAGTAGATAGTTATATTAATAACCGTTTAAATTTTATAAACCATGTATAAAACATATAATTTCAAACCTAATTTTTTATCAAAATCAAAAAAAACAAATTTTTCTCAATTAGCAGAAAAATTAGTCCCATTTTTAATTATTGCCTCTACTTTCGTTTGGCTTTGGAAATAACTTTTCATGACAATGACTTCCCCTGTCACCAGTCAAAGAATCCTAGTCGACAATGATTTGATTTATAATCCCTTCAAATCTTGGCTAAAGAATAAAAATTATTCTTCGTCCACTATCCGCAATTATCTTTCCGATATCAATCAGTTTTTAAACTTTACTAGTAACCAAGATATTTTCTCCTCAGAAACTGTCAGTCTTTATCTCAAAAATATTTCCAAAGATTCTAATTACTCCCGTTACCTCTCTTCTCTATCCAAATTTTTCCAATTTGCTCAAGATCAGAAATTAATCAATAATAATCCCCTCAAAACCGCTCTAAAGGCCAAAAAACCATCAACTGATGAAATCATCAACCAATACTCAGAATATCTTAAAAAAAAGCAATTTTCCCAAAGTACCGTCAAAAATTACCTAAACGATATCAAACAATTTATTGATTGGAACTCAAATCCATCCACCCCCGCCACCACGAGGTCACCTTCCCTTAAAAATAGAGGCTTAGTTAGTAAGTTAAAGCTCCCCTTCTTTAAGGGGAGAAGCCCCGCCACTGCGGGGCAGAGGGGTTTTTCTGAATCTTAATATTTTTAACCACTCCAGCTTTGACACTTATGCTGCTTATCTCAAAAGCACCGGTCTTTCTGATACCTCAATCAAACGCAAACTTTCTTCCCTTGCCAATTTTCAAAAATATTTAGTCAAAAAAAATTTAATTCAAAACCAACCCAATTCAAACCCTATCCCTTCCCTTTCCAATCAAAACCCTTTGTCACTCTGTGACATTTCCCTTAAAAAGGGCAACTCAAAACTAGCCTCCCTTTTTAAGGGAGGTGCCCAAAGGGCGGTGGGTTTCAAAAATAAAAAGCTAACCAGCTACTTACTACTAGCTTCATTACTAATCATTTCTTCTGCCATTGGTTACGGTTTTTATCGTCAATCCGTTAAACAAGCTAAAACTGGCTTGGCTTACACTACCGCCAGTAACCCCATTTATGCTAATCGTTTTTTATCCTTTCAAGGTCGTCTAACTGATAGTTCTAGTAACCCTATCAATTCTTCTGTTTCAATTCGTTTTGATCTTTATGATACTGAGACTGTCGGCACCGGCACAAGTCTTTATACTTCTGCTTCTGGTAATTCTCAAGTTGTCACCCCTGATGAGAATGGTATCTTTTCTGTCACTATTGGAAAAACTCATGGTTCCGAAATTCCCAATTCTGTTTTCACTGAAAATCCAGCTGTTTATCTCCAGATAACTGCTGGTGGAGAAACCATGTCCCCTCGCCAACCTATTGCCACTGTTGCCTACGCTATCAATGCCGAAACATTGCAAGGATTACCTCCATCTGCTAGCGGTTTAAAAGATACAGTGCTAGTAGTTGATTCTCTGGGTAATCTCAATTTAGGTGAAACCTCTCCTACAATTAAATCTACTTCTGGAACATTAGGCATTGAAGGTCAAGCTATTCTAATCAAAGCTACTGATGGTTTAGTCAATTCCAATATTAGAATTGATCCCAACAGTTCAAACGGAGCTATCCAATTAAATACTACTGGAAATGGTTCAAGTAATGCTGTTGTTTTCACTAATACTAATTTATCTACTGGCAATTTAATTGATGTCTCAATTAACAATACTAATCGTGGTTACAAATTTATCAATCTTCAAAATTACAATACAGGCACTAGTACTTTAGCCACCAGATTCTCAGTCGACGCTTATGGTAATACTTTAGTTGGTGCTACTCTATCTGCCACCAATATATCAATCGGTAACACTTTAATTACTACTTCTGCCTATCGACTTAATTTACTTGACAGTATCGCTGCTACTGCTGGTTCAGTAATATATGGAAATGGATCAAAACTAGTCAATACTTCAGTTGGTGTCAGTGGTCAAATATTAATGAGCAATGCTAGTGGTGCTCCCACTTGGATTAATGCCAATTCGAGCGGTATTGGGACTACTTACACTGCTAGTAATGGTTTAAGTTTAGTTGGTACTGATTTTAGACTTGGTGGATTATTAAGTCAAAATACTGATATTGGTTTTTCTGGTTTTTCTTTAACTTTTTCTGATGGAGGTTCTACCTTTGCTTCTTTTTCAAATGCTGGTAATGTTTTCTATAATCCAACTTCCTTTATGTCTTCTGGTGATGTCTCTATTGCTTATGATTTAAATTTTACTAATTCTACTTCGTCAACCATTCGATCAACTGCTCCTCTTTATATTCAAACTGAATCCCCTTATGCCAATTTAGATATTAATCTTACTGCTGCTAATGCTGGTATTATCTATCTTAACTCCAATGTCGAAGCTACTGATAATCTCACCATCGGTGGTACTTTTGTTTCTGTTGGTTCTACTAATTTAGTTACTAATCTTAATGCTGATTATTTTGATGGGTATAATTCTACTAATCTTCCCTACGTTAACAGTGCTACCAATGGTACTTTAACTCGATCTGGCACTGGCCCTTACACTCTTGGCTTAAATCTTGGTAATGCTAATACTTGGACAGGATTACAAGTCTTTAATGCTGGAGTTACTGCTTCTGCTTTAACTGTCACTGGTAATGCTGCCATTGGTGCTAGTCTCGCCGTTACTGGCCGCAGTGCTCTTAACAATACTGGTGTTGCTGGTACTTTAAGTTTGACTGGAACTAATACTACTGATACTGGGACTACCGCTCTCTTTATCGATCCTACTACCAATATAGTCACCAAAAGAGCTTTAGGTAGTTTAGCTTTCTCTAGTGCTACTTATGATAATTATCTCTCTTGGAATCTTCAAGCTAATGGTACTGGAACTACTGCTATTCTCTCTGGTAATACTGTTAACTTTATTGCTGGTACTAATGTTACCTTATCTCAAACTGGTTCGGCTATTACCATCAATAGTGATGATCTCAATACTACCTATACTGCTTCCACTGGTATTACTTTAGTTGGCACTGATTTCCGACTCAATCTTGGTTACACTCCTGTTTGGACTGGACTTCATACCTTCACTGCTGGTATTGGAGTTACTGGTACTGCCAATTTTACTAACAATCTTTCTGTTGGTGGTACTTTAACTACTACTACTCTTAAAGCTACTAATGCTCAAGATACTACTGTCGTTACTAATCTTAATGCTGATTTAT
>CAZICU010000011.1:0-21664 GCA_964537905.1 uncultured Gammaproteobacteria bacterium | reverse complement strand
AAACATTGTTTTTAAGCCCTCCATCTTCAAAGTATGATGGAATAGCTTTTATCCAGACATTAGAAATTAGACATTAGACATTCTATTATTATTTATGTCTTTTATTCTTGATCTTATTTTCCCAAAAACCTGTTTTGGTTGTGGTAAAAATGGACAATATTTTTGTCCTAAATGTCAGTTACAAATCAAATATCATTCTCCCAAATATTTTTCCACTCCCAAAAAAGAGGGGAGGCTCAATCTATTTCATTATCACGGTCTTATCCGTCATTCAATTCAATCTCTAAAGTTTGAATTTGTCACCGATTTAACCCAAGAATTAAGTCATATTTTTTGTCAAAAAATAATTTCTCAATATCCTCATTTGCTTAAATATTGGCAAGAAAATAATTTTATTTTAACTCCAATTCCTCTTTATTTTAGTCGGTTTAATTGGCGAGGTTTTAATCAATCTGAACTTGTTGGTCAAATTATCGCTCAAAAATTAAATCTTACTTTTTCTTCTCAAATTATATTTCGTCATCATCAGACTTTTACTCAATCTCATCTTAAAAAAAATTTTGACCGTCAAAAAAATCTTGAAAATGCTTTTACTCCAATTTTACCCATTCCTCAAAACATTATTTTATTTGACGACGTCGCCACTAGTTTTTCCACTTTAAACTCTGCTTTTAATTCTCTTAAAATCTTTGGCCTAAATCATTGTTGGTTTGTGACTCTTGCTGGTTAGAAAATAGTCTTTCGCTTTTAATCTGATCAGCCGTTTTCATTTGACTTGGTTGTTCATTTCTCGGTAAATCTCCATCAGTCACTTGCCAGCCTTCAATTGGTGTTAGTGAACTTAGATAAAAATTTTCTACATTTAAACCATGTCCTGACAAAGAATCTCTTAACTCTGTGGTAATTTCTTCCTCAATAGAACTTCTCTCCAAAGACAAAGCATTCATCAAAGTATGATTTGTTAAAACTTTTCTGATTCTACTTCGAGTCACTGGTCTGACAACTTTAGAGACAAAATTTTCTCCAATATTTTGCCAAATTTCTGGTAATCTTTCAGTATCTAATTTTATCAAAGCAGTCGCCTCCACTGCTACAAATTTATTATCCGAAGTAACTGAATTAATCACTTCGTCTCCCATAATTTCCTTATTGTCTTTGACTAAAATATCTTTTGAAACCGTGTATTCAATTAATTGAGCATTAAAAAGTTTTACTCGGTGAATAATTGGTATTTTAAAATGCATTCCTGGATACCAAACATTTTTTAAAACACCTCTAAAAACACTATAAATACATCCCACATGGCCTGGCGGAATAGTTACAATAAAACCACCAACCACCTCGTCAACTAAAAGTGACACAAGTAAATTATCTATTGATGCCATAATAACTTAAATTATACCTTAATTAAAATTAAAAACATTTTAAAGATTAAAACATTCAGCTAATTCCGTCAATTTTTCTTCTGGATTAGCATTCTTTACAATATAAGAAGATATCAATATTCCTTTAACTCCAAGTTTTAAAGAAACCATTACGTCTTCAGTGGAATGAATTCCGGCTCCTGCCAAGACTGGAATTTTACCAAAATAATTAACCATTTTTTTCATTACATCAGGTTTTTCTGAGGCTACCGATTTGTCTTTACTTCCGATCAAATTTTTTGGTTCATAAGCCACATAATCAACTTTTAATCCTTTAGCCCATTTTTCTACTTGACCCAAACTATTCAAACATAAAGTTACTTTAAAATCAGATGGCCAAGCCGCTAGCATTTTTTTTATAGTTCCTGGATGTTTTCGACATTCAGAATGATTTAATAAAGTCCCATTAATTCCCGCCGCTTTTGCTTGAAGTGGAGAGATTGATCCAGAACAAGCTCCTTCAAAAAATTCATCACTATTTTGAATCCAAATTTCACCGCCAACTTTTTCCTTTATTATTCTCGCGTCTATTGCTGTTACTATGGGAATTATTTTAACTTTAGTTTTTTCTTCCACTTTACGGCAAATCTTTGCTAATTCCAAAGATCCATTATTAAAAGTATTTTCATAAACTTTAAAATTTACGGCAATCATATTTTTTATTTTTAATTTATAACATCATTTTTTAATTTTTATTAAAACTAGAGTTTTATTTTTTTAATGAATATTTTTGTTGTAATTGGCTTATTCCATTTTTTAAAGTTACCATAGTTTCTGCATTACTAGAATAACTATTTAAACTCTTAATTGCCTCAGCAAAATATTTTTGCATTTCCGAATTTACCCCGTCATCACCTGTGTTAGAAGCCAAATACCAACTTTCAGCATTATCAGCCACCGATACAAATGGCCATAATTTTAAATTATTTTTAAGTTCATCTATCATACTTTTTCTTGGATAAATTTCCCCCCAACCTTTTACCTGAGATTCTGCCAAATAAATTTTTTCCAAAACTTCTTTTGAGCTTAAATATTCCAAAAATTTCCAAGCTTCTTCTTGATGTTTACTTTTATTATTAACTCCTTCTGTCCAATAACTTGTCCAATGAATATTAGTCAATTGAGTATCAGTAATGTCACCTGTAACTGGCAATTGAGGAATTGTCGTAATTCCATAATTTAAATCTTTATTAAGAATTGCCAATTCTGATATTCTCGATGAATTTCCAAAATAAAAAGCCAATTTCCCTTTGGCAAATAATTCTGTTGTTCTTGGTAAAGTATTATCCCAAACACTTTGCTCTTTTTTACTAAAAGAAGCGTAATATTTCAAAGCGTCTTCTAAATTCTGTCCCATATTAATTTTTTTTGCAAAATTAATTCCATTTTGTTTCATCATTATTCCTAAAATATCACTCCAATGTTCTATATTTCCGTCCACTGTTCCAATTCCTGCTCCTGCTATTTGTATTATCTGTTTTTCGTCTTTAATTGTCAGTTTAAAAGCCGCTTCATTAAAATCCCACCAACTTCTTGGTATTTCTATTTTTTCTTTTTCCAATAAATCTTTGTTATAAAACAGAGCCAATCCATCATACATCAAGGGAATCGATAACCATTTTCCATTTTCTTTCAAATCTTTACTATAAACACCAAAAAAATCTGTTTCCAAACCAATAGAAGTAACTTTTTCGCTAGGCACAGGTTTTAAATAATCTCTAAACATTGGGATCCAAGTATTATGAATTCTAAAAATATCTATATCTTCATCATCGAAACTTTCGGTTTTTAATAATCTTGAAGTTAATCTTGTTCGGTAATTACTAATTTGATTTTTTTTATAATTTATCTTAATAGAAGGATTTTTTGCTTCAAAATCACTAATTATTCCATTCATTATTTCTTCATTTTTTTCTACTCCCCAATAATTTAAAGTCACTATTTCTTCATTTTTTGATTGCTTTGGCTTGATTATTAAAATTACAATCAATATAAATATTAAAATTCCCAATACTATCATCACTAAATTAGTATATTTACCCCCAAAATTTTTTTTAGGTGTCTCTATCTTTTTTGTTTCATTTTGTCTCTGAGCTATTTCATTCAAGTCAAAATTAATCGGTTTTTCTTTTTCAATAAGTTTTTCCGGTACTTTTCTTGGTGGTAATGGTGATTTAATATCATCTAAATTCACACCCATATCATATCAAAATAAAGCACAAGTTTACTATAATTAAATTTTTTTTTGATAAAATACACCAATGCACCCGTTTTATTCATCATTAATTGCCAGTCTAATTGTTAGTTGTCTTTCTTTTGTTGGAATTTTTTTTCTTTTTATTCGGCTTCGTTTGATTCAAAAAATTACTTTATTTCTAGTTAGTTTTGCTGTTGGTGGACTTCTTGGTGATGCTTTTATTCATCTTATTCCTCAAGCCTTTGAATCAGTTTTAAACAAAACAACTTCGTCTCTTTTAATTCTTTTAGGTATTTTAATTTTTTTTATTTTAGAAAAAATTCTTCTTTGGCATCATTGTCACGAGGTTAATTGTCATCAAGAATCAAAACATATTGTTACTCTCAACATAGTTGGGGATAGTGTTCATAATTTTATTGACGGTGCCTTAATTGCCGCCAGTTTTAATCTTAGTTTTTTAGTTGGATTTGCTACTACTATTGCTGTTATTTTACATGAAATACCCCAAGAAATAGGTGATTTTGGTATTATGCTTCATCATGGCTATTCAGTTAGTAAAATATTTTTTTATAATTTTATTTCTGCTTTAACTAGTATTTTAGGTGTTTCTTTAATTTTTCTTTTTAACCTTGATTTTTCTTCTTATCTTATTCCTATTACTGCCGGTGGTTTCATTTATTTAGCTGCTACGGATTTAATACCAGAACTTCATCGTCACGATTCCAAAATTTCTACTTCCATTATTCAATTAGTTTGTATCCTCATTGGCATCAGTCTTATGTTCGGTTTAACTTTTCTTGAGTAATTTTTGACTTCCGCCCTTCTTTAAGGGAGGATGTCGAAACGAAGTGAGACAAGAGGGTTTGTTCTTTGTTATTATCTTTTATGGTTTTAAATATTTATACTGATGGCGGTTCTCGAGGTAATCCTGGTATTTCTGGTTATGGTCTAGTTATTTATGATGAAAAAAAACAACTTTTATATCAAGAATCAAAATTTTTAGGAGTTAAAACTAACAATGAAGCTGAATATCTTGGGGTAATCGCGGCTTTAGAATGGGTTAAAAAAAATAAATATTTTTACCAAATTTGTCAACTCAATTTTTTTGCTGATTCTCAATTAATGATTCGTCAATTACAGGGTTTATACAAAGTCAAAGCTCCTAATCTTTTACCTTTTTTTTCTCGTGTTCAACAATTATTAATTCAAATTGATTTATCCGTCAAATATACTGACGTTCGTCGTGAATTTAATAAGTTAGCCGACCAATTAGCCAATCAAGCTATGGATAATCGTTTTTAATATGAAATCAATATTAAAAAATTTATTAATTGCTTTTCTAATTACTTTTTTTCCATTTCTTTTTTTATTTGCTCCTATTATTCTTAATTACAATAAAAGTGCCAGTAACACCAAAATTTTAACCAGAGATTATTCTCATTTATCTCGTCAAGAAATTATTACCAAACTCAATCAAGATTTTGTTTTACCAGAAACCCTTAAACTTTCATATCAAGATAAAAATTTTGATATTTCTTTAGCTTCAATATCAGCTCAAATCGATACTAATAAAATTGCTAGTAATATTCTTTATCGTCGTCTTGATGAAGGTATTGTTAATTATGTTAAATATTTTTTTAACCCAAAAGAATTTTCCTTAACTTTTATTTATGATTCTGACAAGCTTGATCAGTTGATCAATAATATTTCTTCTCAAATTGACAAACCTTTTATTCCCACTGAAATAATTATTAAAGACAAAAAAATTTCTGTCTCACCTGGCTATATCGGTCAAAAACTAAATCAATCTGAAACTAAAGATCAAATTATTAATAATTTGAATTTTGCTAATTTTACCGAAATTATTTCTCTTCAAGTTGATTCAATTGGTTTTATTCCCGATGAAATCCAAATTAATCAAACCATTTCTCGAGCCCAAAAATTAATTGGTAAATCAATTATTTTAATTACTCCTTCTGATCGAGTTGTCATTGATGACCAAACTTTAATCTCTTGGATTGATTTCAACCAAAAATTTCAAACCGACAAAATTTCTTCTTATTCTCAAGATCTCTCTCAAAGTTTAAAACATGATCCTATCGATGCTCTTTTTAAATTTGAAAATAATAAAGTTTTAGAATTTCAATCAGCCAAAAATGGTATTTTTATTGACCCAAACCAACTTTTATCAGATATTATTTCCGTTTTTTCTAATTTAGAAGAATCAGAAAAAAATGAAATTGAATTTAATTTAAATTATCAATCTATTGAACCAAAAATTACTAATTCTGAAGTTAATGACTTAGGTATCAAAGAACTTATTGGTAGTGGCACTTCCACTTTTAAACATTCTAGTACTACTCGCAATATCAATATTACCAAAGGTTCATCAATTATTAATCGTATTTTAGTTGCTCCAAACGAGACTTTTTCTTTTGTTAAATCTCTTGGTGAAGTTAGTCTAGAAGCTGGTTATGCCAAGGCTTATATTATTCGTCAAGGGAAAACAGAACTTGATGTTGGTGGTGGTATTTGTCAAGTTTCTACTACTCTTTTTCGAGCCATGCTTAATGCTGGTTTAGATATCATTGAACGTAAAGCTCATGCTTATCGTGTTAGTTATTATGAAGAAGATAGTAAACCTGGATTTGATGCTACCGTTTTTATTCCCAATCCAGATCTTTCATTTATTAATGATACTGGTCACTATGTTCTTATTCAAAGTGTTCTTAATATGGAAGATCGCCGTTTAACCTATGAAATTTATGGCACTTCCGATGGTCGTAAAACTGAAATTAGCAATTATCGTCAATGGGGAGCGACTCCACCACCTCCTGATGTTTGGATTGATGATCCTACATTACCCATTGGCAAAGTTATCAAAGATGAACAAGCCATTCCTGGTCTTAAAACTGCTTTTGATTGGACTGTCAAAGACAAAGATGGCAATATTCTTCATCAAAAAACTTTTCAATCAAATTTTGTTGCTTGGGCTGCCGTCTATCGTCGTGGCCCAACCAATTAATTATTAATTAATTGGAAGTCTCGGATCTCTATCTAAACTATTCACCTCTCCAATATATTCTTCCAGTAAAGCCTTGTTGTATATCACTCTACCAATCATCGCCGCATTGTCAGTATTCAATTCTTTTTTTACTGGCATCCAAATTGGTAATTTCTTTTCTTTGGCCAACTGCCTTAACTGTTTTCTTAGTTCTAAATTAGACAATACTCCACCACTAGCCAACAAAGTTTTTGGTTCATATTTTTCAATTGCCAGTTTAAATTTTCGCAACAGGGAATCAAAGACTGCATTTTGAAAACTGGCCGCTAAATCATTTATATTTTTAAATATTCTTTCTTTTTCCCAGTCTTTTATTTTGTAATAAAAACTAGTTTTTAATCCCGAAAAACTAAAATCTAATATTTTTTTATCTGCCAATGGGCGAGGCAATTCCAAAAAATTTATATCACCAGTTTTTGCCAATCTTTCAATAATTGGTCCACCGGGGTATCCCAACCCCAACATTTTAGCTGCTTTATCCAATGCTTCACCCGCCGCATCATCCAACGTCTCTCCCACAACCTCATATATAAATTTTTTAGGTTCCCCTTTTGTCAAAGGGGAAAGCGGCGTAGCCGAAGGGGATTTTGAATGGTTTTGCTCTAAATTTTGTTTTTCTTTTGAAAATTGGAAATTGGAAATTGGAAATTTATTATCCTGATTTATCAGGATAATTTTCGTATGCCCTCCCGACACTGTTAATGCTAATGCTGGTAATTCTAATTTTCTTTCTGGTTTTCCTTGTTTATTTTTTAAAAAATTTGCCCAAATATGTCCCTCAATGTGATTTACTGCCACCAATTTCTTATTATATTTTATTGCCAATTCTTTGGCTTTATTTACTCCAATTCCCAAAGCAATTGCCAACCCTGGCCCTTGTGTTACTCCAATCACCTCAATCTCTTTCATTCCTTCTTCAATAATTTTATTTATTTTTTCTTTCTTATTTTTTAGAAATTGGAAATTAGAAATCAGAAATTTTGAGCGAAGCAATGCTTCAGCTATAACAGCATTGATTCGCGATTCATGTGCCCGCTTGGCAATATCCGGTACTACTCCTCCCCATTTTTTATGTAAATCAGTTTGTGACGAAATTACATTTGACAATATCGAGTCATTTTCCAAAACGGCCGCACAAGTATCGTCACAACTGGTCTCTATTGCCAATATTTTCATTAAACTGTATTATATAACATATACGACTATGGCAAATAAAAATAATCTTTATCTAATTTTAGCTATTTTCTTACTGATTTTATCAGTCATTGGTGGCTATTTTCTTTTTGAAAATTTTCAAAAAAGTAATCAATCTTCATATAAATCAGATATTATTCCCAAAATTGAAACAATTCCTACCGATATTCCTATTGCAGAAGAACCCATAGTTACCCCAGAAATTATTGTTCCTATAGCCACTGATTCTACAAATAAAGTTACCCCTACAAAAGTTGTTACCAAAACTCCCACTTTAATTCCCACTCAAAAACCGGTTATTTCCATCAAACCAACCACTTCTACCTCAAATTCTAGTAACTTAAAAAATTATTCCAATTCTGTTGATGGTTTTTCTGTTTCATATTTATCATCTCGTCAGTTTATTCAAGATACCGAAGATAGCGGTAATCGTTACAATTTTACCTCATCTTTAGGTAATTTTGCTATTCATGTTAGTCCTTCTGGTACTTGGTCTTGGACTCATCCTAATCGTCAATTTAGTCAAACTTTTGTTGTTTCTAATCAACCCACATTTAGGTATGATATCAATTCTCAAACCATAGTTGATCTTCAATCTTCAACTAAAAATTATACTCTTCAGTGTATTCATAATGGCAAAGAATCTTTAAAGACTGAGTGCGAAGTTTTCATCCAATCATTCAAACTATTATAATTAATATTTAATCTCTCTCGTTTTCTCATCTACATATTCAAAATTGACTGACACTACTCTAGTTTTTTCCTTTAACTTTTTCAAAAATTTCTCACCCATATTTTCCGGCCATTCAATACAACTAACAGTATTTTCTTTAAACAAATCCAAAAATTTTATTTCTTCCAAATCTTTCTCTGAAGTAATTTTATATAAATCCATATGCAAAAATTTCTCAATCTTACTTTCTACTTTTAACTTTCTACTTTCTACTATTTTATATTCATTATAAATCATATAAGTCGGACTTGTAATTTTTTCCTTTACTCCCAATAAATATCCAATTTTTCGACTAAATATTGTCTTTCCACATCCCAAATCTCCACTCAATAAAAACACCAACGGTTTAATTGGCTTTACATCTTGTCTTTTTAATAAAAACTCCGCAATCTTCTCTGTCTCTTTTTCCGATTTACTAATCAAACTAGTCGTTTTTCCGGTAATCAAATCACCTCGTCTTAAAATTTTTATTTCCGACTCAGTTGCATCAATTACTGTTGATGGTTTATTTTTTGGTAATTTTCCGCCGTCGACAATCAAATCAATCATTTCTTTTTTCTTTTTTGACAATGGTTTCAAAAAACTTTGTATCGAATAATTTGGCCTTCTTCCTGATAAATTTGCCGAAGTGGCTGTCACTGGTTTACCCACTAACTCCACCAAATCATGAATATATTTATTATCTGGAATTCTTATTCCCAAAGTTCCATTTTCCGCTTCAATTCCTGTCGCTACTTTATGTTTTCCTTCACTTACTATCGTAAATGGTCCTGGCAATAAATTTTTATAAATATTTTTACTATTTTCGTTTAATTTTATAAAGTCTTCGGCCATTTTTTCATCCAACACCGCTACTGAAATTGCCTTTCCTGTCCATCTGTTTTTAAATTCCAGTAATTTTTTTACTCCATTTTCGTTAGTTGAGTCTACTGCCAAAATATAAACTGTATCACTTGGAAATACCACCAGTCCGCCAGCCAAAATTACTTCTGCTGTCTTTTTAATCACTTGATTGTAGCTATTTTTAATATCAATTATTTCCATTTTTTTTATTTCTTAATTCCCCGTCTTGCTTGCCCACCTCTGGAGGGTCAAAGAAGGGCTTAGGGAAAGATTGGGATTTCGGTTCTCCAAACTTTTTTCTAAATCTATCAAAAATCACTACCGATTCTGGCCACAATCTAGCCAACTTTTCTCTAGAATCTTCAAAACTATCAAATTTCGGTCCCGACTTTGAATGAAAATTATCTGCATAAGCTACCAACTCTTCCTCCAAAGTTATTGGAATATAATCATCAGGTTCCAATGGTAATTTACTAGCGATCACATTTTCTTTCACCAATCCTACTCCCAAATGAATCATCGCCATTCTGGCAATTTCTTCACTCAATCCTTCTTGTTTTAAAATTTTATAACCCTTAATTCCATGTTGGATATATGGTCCCTCAGTTCTTCCATAAAATTCATAACATTTATAACATCCCATATCGTGCACCAACGCTCCAGTCTCCACCAATTCTTTATCAATTTTTATTCCCTTTTTAATCAAATTATCTGCTAATTCTAAGGCAATATCTCTCACTGTCAAACTATGTTTCCACACTGCCTTCAATATCATTTCCTGATTCTCCCCTTGAGAATATTTTTGATGCAGTTTATATATTTCTTCTTGAGTCATATTTCTAATTTTATCATCCCAACTTCAGCACACGTTAGTGTTTTTAGTCATTCCTTTTCAAGGGAGGGAAGGTGTGAGTTTCATGTTAAAATACTTCCATGGACAAAGCTTATAATTCCTCATCTGAAGGTCAAATTTACGATCTTTGGCAAAATTCTGGTAGCTTCACTCCCAAAATTGACAAAAATAAAACTCCCTTTTCTATAATTCTTCCTCTTCCCAATGCCAACGATCCCATGCATATGGGTCATGCCGTTTTTACAGTTCAAGATATTATGATTCGTTATCATCGCATGTTGGGTGACCCTACTCTTTGGCTTCCTGGTGGTGATCACGCTGGCATCGAAACTCAATTTGTTTTTGAAAAAAAATTAGCCAAAGAAGGTAAAAGTCGTTTTGATTTTGATCGCCAGACTCTTTATCAAATGATTTGGGATTTTGTTGATGATAATCGCAAATTAAACCAGTTTCAGATGAAGAAACTCGGTTTCTCTATGGATTGGACTCGCTATCATTATTCTCTCGAACCAAAAATTGTCGAAAATGTTTTAGCCACTTTCAAAAAAATGTATCAAGATGGTTTAGTCTATCGTGATGAAAAAATTGTCAATTATTGTACTTATTGTGGTACTGCTTTTTCTAATCTTGAAGTTGATCATAAAACCGTCGATTCTCACCTTTGGTATATTAAATATGGTCCCATTACTGTTGCTACTACTCGTCCTGAAACCATGCTTGGTGACACTGCTGTGGCTGTTAATCCCCAAGATAAAAGATATCAAAAATTAATTGGTCAAAAAATTTTATTACCATTAGTTGGTCGAGAAATACCTATCATAGGGGAAGAATCTATCGATATAAAGTTTGGTACCGGTGCCGTTAAAATTACTCCATCTCATTCTCCGGAAGATTATGACATGGCCAAAAAACATCATCTCGAATTTATTCGTATTTTTGATTATGATGGTAAATCAAACAATAATGTTCCTCAAAAATATCGTGGTCTTTTCCCTAATCAAGTTCGTCAACTGGTTATTGATGATTTAACCGTTTCTGGTTTAATGGAAAAAATCGAAAATTATTCACATGAAGTTGGTCATTGTTATCGTTGTGGTCGTCCTATTGAACCAATTACTGCTCCTCAATGGTATATCAAAATTAATGCTCTTGCCAAACCAGCCATCGAAGCTGCCAAGGAAAATAAAGTAAAATTTTTCCCCACTCGTTTCAAAAAAACTTATTTAGATTGGATGGCTAATATCCGTGATTGGAATATTTCTCGTCAAATTGTTTGGGGTCCTCGTATCCCTGCTTGGTATTGTCTCGATTGTCATCCTGATATCAAATTAAATTTTCTCGACAAAAATAAAAAGGTAGTTTCTGATTTTTATAAAAATATCAAAGATAAATATTCTTTTGCCGAAATTAATTCCGGTCTTCAATCGTTAGTCGCCCCAGTTAATACTGATTTTATTGTCGAAAAAATCGATCATTGTCCAAAATGTAATTTCCAAAATTTAATTCAAGAAACCGATACTTTTGATACTTGGTTTTTAAGTGGTCAATGGCCACTCAGTACTCTTGGTTTTAATTCCGCCAATCCATCTAAATCTTCACCGGATTTCCAATATTTTTACCCCACCAGTGTCATGGATACTATGTGGGATATTCTCTTTTTTTGGGTAGCTCGCATGATTATGTTTGGTCTTTATCTTACTGGTGATGTTCCCTTCAAAACCGTTCATCTTCATGCTCGTTGTGTCGATGCTAAAGGTCAAAAAATGTCAAAATCTAAAGGTAATGTTGTTAATCCGTTAGATATGACCGAAAAATATGGCACCGATGCTCTTCGTATGGCTTTAATTATTGGTATTGCTCCGGCTAGTGATTTTGTAGTTTCTGAAGATAAAATTCGGGCCCAACGTAATTTTGTTAATAAGATTTGGAATGCTTCCCGTTTTGTCGAAATGCTCATCGACCGTCTTAAGGAAAATAACTCCAATTTAAAAATTAATTTGCTCCCTTGTCAAGGGGAGCTGTCCGAAGGACTGAAGGGTTTAATCGATACTGATAAAAATATTTTAAATAAATTAAATAAAATTATTATTTCTACTACCAAAAATCTAAATAATTATCGTTTTGGTCAAGCCAGTGAAGATCTTTATCAATTTTTCTGGCATGAATTTTGTGATATTTATATTGAAAATGCCAAAAATAGGGGAGAAGAAACTATTCCAGTTTTATTAACCGTTTTAATCACTTCTCTTAAATTACTTCATCCTTTTATTCCTTTTATCACCGAAACTATTTATCAAGATTTAATTTCCAAGTATAATTTATCCAAAGAACTTTTAATTTCTTCCTCCTGGCCCACAGAGATTAAATAAAACTAAACTAATTAGCTTTACCCTTGCCCTGTCAAGGGAAAGGGAGGGGTTAGGGTTTTACTATCTATGAAATCTAAACTATTTATAATAATCATTTTATTTTCCCTTCTTGTCGTAAATTTTTATTTTTCTCAAAAAAATCCTGATAAATACACTCAAGCAAAGATTAATCTTTCTAGTTTTACTGGTAGTACTAGTTATCTTGGTCGTCTCGATTTTTGGTCTCTTTTAGTTCAAAACGGTGATTGGAATAATGCTGCTACTTTAGAAAACAAGATTAATCAAAAACAAGTTGCTGATTACAAACAAAATCACCAGCCTCAGGAATTATTAAAAAAGATTTCTCAAATAGAAATCAATCATCAAAAAACAGCCGATGAATATATTGAATTAGCCAAATCACAATCTCTTTTAGGTCTTAATAATCAAGCTATTGAATCCATCAAAAAAGCCTATCAACTTGATCCTATTCGACCCGATGTTGACAGGCTTTATTATTCACTATCCAAATAATTTATTATTCAGTTTTTTCTTCCTTGTCTTCCGAAGATTCATCAGAAGCGGATTCAGTTTTTTGATTCATTGCTGGAACTTCACCTGGAGCTACTTCTTCAGTTGGAATCACAACTTCTTCTTCAGCTCTTGGTTCCTCAGTTTTAGCTATTAATTGTTCAGCATCAGTCAAAATAGTCAATTTTGAAGTGTCAATTTTCAAATCAGCTACCGTAATTGTTGCTTCTACATTATCCAAAATAGACAAATCAATTTCGATACTTTCTGGTAAATCAGCTGGTAAAGCTTCAATTTCGATTTCATCAGTCACTGTTACCAAAGTATTTCCATTCTTTACCGATTGTGATTCACCTATAAATTCGATTGGTACCATGGTAGTAATCTTTTCCTTCAAATTAACTTTATAGCAGTCAATATGAATTAAATCACCTTCAATTGGGTGATACTGAGGATTTCTAAAAAGAACTGGTAATTTTTCTTTTTCATCTAATAATACTTCCAATAAAGTTGATTCTCCAATTTCATTAAATAATTTTTCAACTTCAATTAAATTAAACTGAATCGAGATTGATTCAAAAGCTTTTCCATAAACAGTTGCTGGCAAAAAACCCTCTTTTCGAAGTTTTTTAACTTTTCTCCCAACAACAGTTCTAGTGGTTGCCTTCACTTGGTGTTTTTCTTTGGTCATTTTTTTCTTCTGCCTAACGCCCCTTTGTCCGCTTTTGCGTCCTACCTGGCTTCGGCCTTAATAAACTAAGCTGTATTATACCAATAAAAAATAATTTTTGTTATTTTCTCTGTTACTAGATTACATAAGAGATTAGCGAACTAAAGAAAGGAAAAAGAGAGGTTGGTATATTCATGCTAAAATCATTTATGTCTAACAAACCTCGTATTCTTACCGGTGACACTCCCAGTGGCAAACTCCATATTGGTCACTATGTTGGCACACTCGAAAATCGTGTCAAACTTCAACATGATTACGACACTTTTATTTTATTGGCCAATATTCACGCTTATGCCAATGATTACAAACAATCAGAAATTATTAACAAAAATGTTTATGATGTCTATCTTGATAATTTGGCTGCTGGTATTGATCCTGAAGTTTCTACTATTTATTTAGAATCAGGTATCCCCGAAACTCTCGAACTTTATAGTTATTTTCTTACTATGGTCAAACACACCAGAGCCATTCGCAATCCTTCGGTCAAAGAAGAAATAAAATACAAGCAATTAGATCCCTCCATGGCTTTTCTTTGTTATCCTATTCTTCAAGCCGCCGATATTCTTGGTTTTAATGCTAATTTAGTCCCCGTCGGCGAAGATCAACTTCCAGTTATTGAACAAACCCGAGAAATTGCCCATGATTTCAACAAAACTTTTGGTGAAACTTTTGTTATTCCTCAAGCCAAAATTGGCCGTGTTGCTCGCCTTATCGGTACTGATGGTAAAAATAAAATGAGTAAAAGTGGCCACAATGCTATTTTACTTTCCGATGACGAAGATACTCTCAAACAAAAAATTAAATCTTGTTACACCGATCCTAATCGAATTCATCCTACAGATCCAGGAAAAGTTGAAGGTAATCCTATTTTTGAATATCACCATGCTTTTAATTCTAACCAAGAAGAAGTTGTTGATTTAGAAAAACGTTATCGAACTGGTCAAGTAGGGGATAAAGAAGTTAAAGATAAACTCTTTGTGGCTATGAATAATTTTTTAACTCCAATTCGAGAAAAAAGAAAATACTATGAAGATCGGCCAAAAATTGCCAAAGAAATTTTAATCGAAAGCACCAAGCGAGCTCGTAAAGTTGTTCAAGAAACTTTATCTCGCGTCCGAGACCAAATCAAAATTAATTCACTTATCGACTAATTTTGTCTTATCTGGACTCAAACCATAGATTCGTTCAAAATTTCCTACTATTCTAAACTATATTTGTGGATGCACCTGGACTCGAACCATGAACCCGTCCGAAATTTCGGACTGCTCTAACCATTTGTGGATGCACATGGACTCGAACCATGGACCCCCGACTTATAAGATCGGTGCTCTAACCAGCTGAGCTATGCATCCGAGTTTTTTGTAGCAGGAGCGGGAATCGAACCCGCGACCTTAGCGTTATGAATGCTACGCTCTAACCATCTGAGCTACCCTGCTAAATTTTTAAGTAGCGAAGAAACTGTGGGGTTTACCCCCAGTCCGATATTGATCGGACAGCTACCCTGCTAGGTAATGATTATTATATCAATATTTTTCATTTTTACCCCGTCTTGTCAAAGAAGGAGCTAGAGGAAGATTTGATTTTCAAAAAACAAAAAAGCCGTCAAATTAATGACGACCTCTTTGTTTGTTGCGGGGCCTAGAGTTGAACCAGGTCTGTGAGATTATGAGCCTCACGTGCAGCCGTACACTACCCCGCATGTTTAACCGAATAACCTTTTAATGTAGGCGGTTGTTCGATATTCTAACACGATGATCTTAATCAGTAAACAACTTTAACCATTTTTGGATATTTGATTCTTGTTTTGTTTCGTAAATATGTCTAATTATCTCCACATTTTCTATTGTTGGTATATCTAACCAATAATCATTATCAGTCCCTAATCCCAATAATTCTTTTCTTTTTGCCTCTATAAAAGCACTAGTCGTTGCATATTCTATTTTTTTATTCAAATCATTTTTTAGAATCTCCATTTGTTCCAATCTTACTTTTAATTCTTCATTTTTCAATTTGGCTAATTCCAAAGTTTCAAATTGATTTTTAATATTAACTATTGTTGACATCCCTATTATCAAAGTTACTCCTAACCATAAAATATTATTATTTTTCATTTTATTGTAGATTAACCTAGTTTGTGTTATTATAAGCCGTACATAAAACCAATTAATTTAGCTATGAGCGACTTATCGTTAGAAAATTTATTAAATACGTTTGCCAATGCGCTTACTCAAAAAGGTAAGTCAACTAATACTATTGTAGCTTACAAAGGAGACATCAACCAGTTGATTGTTTATTTAAATTCGAAAAATATTTCTATTGTTAATTCTATTAAACCAGAAGATATCGATGATTTTAAACAAAATTTAACCAGTAATGAATATACTGCCAAATCTATTTCTCGTAAACTTAATTCTATAAAGAATTTTTTCTCTTTTCTTAAAAATGAAAATTTGATTGAAAATGATCCTTCTACCGAAGTTAAACATCCCAAATACGAAAACGATTTACCTAAAATTTTAAAACCAGTTGAATATCGTTCTCTTCGTGACGCTTGCCGTAATGACACTCGGGCTACTGCCATCGTTGAACTTATGCTTCAAGCTGGACTTCGTATTAAAGAAATTGAAAATCTTAAACTCGAACATATCAAAGATAACGATATCGTTATTGAAAATTACGAAAGTCACCCAACTCGTTCTGTTCCTTTAAATAATTCTGCCAAACAAGCTTTACAAAAATATCTCAATGATGGTCGTTATCCTAGCCGAGCCAAGAATGTTTTTGTCACTAAAACTGGTAAAACTCTTTTAGCCAGAAATATTCGTAGTCTTTTAAACCGTTATTTTGATAAAGCCGATATCAAAGAAGTTAAAGTTAACGATCTTCGCAACACTTTCATTGTTTTTCAACTTAAATCTGGTGTTCCTATTGACGTTGTTTCTCAAGTTGTTGGTCACAAACGTATTTCTACTACCGAAAAATATTTAGAATTAATCGAATCCAAAGACGAAGCCCGCGGTATTAAATTAAAAGAATTGTAATTTTTTATCTAAAGAACTAGCGTTCTAAAGTACTAACTATAATCTCGCTCTCTGAGCTATCTCTGCCTCTACCAATGTTTTTGGTCGACCATATTTCAATGCTGATAATTTTTTAATCATTTCCGCTAATTTTGGATTTCCTGGTTTTTTCTTTTCTGCCGCCGCTACTTTTACTGAAAATGGATCTTTTGGTATTCCATTTACCATAGTTTTTAGATAAATTTCTCCTGTTCCTAAGTTAAGTAAATCATGTTCTCCAAACTCTGGTTGAAACTGTTTGGTCAAAAATCCCGCATCTGATATACCCAATCTAAAACTACAAATTGTACCTACGTTTCCAAAAACAGCGTTTTTAACTTCATCATCCATTTGAGAAATGAACTGATTGGCCACTGTTAAATTTAAATGATATTTTCTTGCTTCTGATAAGATTACCGCAAAGTCCTGAGTGGCAAAGTTTTGAAATTCATCCACATATAGGTAAAAATCTCTTCTTTTATCTTCTGGGATATCTTGTCGGCTCATGGCGGCAATCAAAATTTTTGGAATCAATACTAAACCCAAGAAAGCTGAATTTTCCTCCCCAATTGTTCCTTTAGCCAAGTTAATAATCAAAATTTTTCCTTCATCCATCGCTGTTCTAAAATTAAATGACGAAGTGCTTTGGCCAATAATATTTCTCATCATCGTATTAGTAATAAATCGACCAAATTTTGACACGATATAATCCAATACTTCTGATTTATGGAAATCACTTGTCTGAGCAATTTGGTCTGTCCAATAACGCTTAACCATTGGATCTTTTAGTTTTGGTAACAATTCTTGAACGTAACTCTGGTCAGTTAAACAGCGAACAATTTCAATAAAAGTTGCCCCTGGTTCAATCATTACTGTCAACATAATATTTCGAATTGCATGTTCAAATCGGGGACCAACGATACCAGTTTTATATGGATCGTAAAGTTTATACATCAAATTAATAATTGATGAAGTTACAAAATCTTTTTGATCTTCTCTTTCACATTCCATCACATTAAAACCCATTGGTCTCTCAGTTTGTGATGGATCAAAATAAATTACATCATCCACTCTCTCTGGGGGAATTCTTTCCAAAATACTTTCAAAAGTATCGTGTGGATCAATAAAACAAACTCCTTTCCCTGCCTTAATATCTTGTAAAGCCATATCTGCCAATAACCAAGATTTACCTACACCTGTTTGTCCCACTATATAAAAATGTCTTTGTCTATCACTTTGAGTCATACAAAACTTTTTTGTCACTCCACGATATAAATTATCTCCAACATAAAGTCCTTCTTGAGGAGAATCTACTGGTGCTGGAGCTTTTTTTGCTTTTATCCAATATATATTTGGTGTTTCAATCGATTTATTTGGTAAATGAAAAATTGAAGAAATTTCATCAGTCGATAAAATAGTTTTATTTTTAAACCACAAAATAATAGGATATTTATAGATAAAATCTTCCATAAACATCGGTTTAAAATATATTTTTTTACTACTAAATTTATTCCATGGAGATTCAAATTGACCAAAGCAAGCTTTGATATTATCAAGATTAACCTTAGCGATCTCTTTTGTTGGAGCGATAGATACTATTCTTACTGCTGTTTCGAAACCACTTTTACTACATTTTTGATCGATTGCTTCAAGTTGTTTTGCCTCCACTTTATAAGAAGCTTTTTCTGGATTCGACTCACTTTTTTTAGTTGTACTAATAAAACTTTTACCTATTTTTGACCAAGAACCATCAGTTGGAGAAACAACTAATTGTATTGCCAATGTTTCCCCTTTACTTAATTTAGATAAAACTGATGTCAAGGCCGCCAATGGATCAGTCGGAATTTCTTTATAAGTTTTTAATGGATAATGAGGTAATTTTTTCAATGCTAACCAGACATATTCTGTCACTCCATCTTTTGTATAAATATTTGGTTCTTCAACTGATTGAATATCTGCTCCAACATAAACACTATAAATTTGTTTCTCTACTAAGTCTCGATATTTTTGTGGAACTGAAATATAAAATTTTATATCTTCATCTGTTCCTATTATTTCCAAAGAAGCACTTGGCTGACTAACAAACATTTGTAAAAATTTTGGCTTAGCTGTTTTATACATGCTCCCAAACGAAGCAATTATTTGTTCCATGGCATCAATTTTCACTTCATTATCCTTGGGCACAGCTATTATTAGATTAATTTGTTTCAAAGAATTTTCTTCCCGATCTTTCCATTTATACCATAAAATTAAAGCCCATCCTATCAAGGCAATTAAAGCCACTCCCAAAAGTGTCATCAAAGTAACACTTATAAAACTAACTAAGTACTTAGTAAAAATATACTCGTTCATTCCTCTTTAAATTTTACATTACCTTGATTCTTTTTGATAATCCTTAAAACGAATTCTGACATCCATCTCCAGACTTCATCTACTGGTTTAATAAAACCACCAGTAAAAGTTTTCTTATCAATAGGTAGGTTTATTTTTGTTACTGTGGTGGCAATTGGCTGCAGTATCGAATCATCATTACCTTTTATCTTTTGATTATTTTGACTCAACGTTGGGTCTTCTTCCACTTTTTCCATCCAAGTTTTTACTCCTCTTGGTATTGTAACTTTCTCTTTTAAATCAATAATCTCATCTGTCTGATTTCTCCTTTCTTCAAATTTCTGGGTATTTTCAATATTTTCTACCTCATTAATTCTTTCTTTATTCTCTGGCATACATACAGTATAGGTTAGATTGTATAATTAACCAATGGTGGAAAACCAAACTACTTTAAATCAGGTCAGAAAAATCGATAATAGCCGTCATTGGCTACCTTTTTTTACTTCAATTCTTCTTATTTTTCTTATTTTTCTTTTTGTTTGGTTTTTTCGTGGAGGTAGTTTTCGTCTTTATACCAGTATCTTTTTTTTAATTTACTCATTTACTCATCAAATTTGGTTGTCAGTTATTTTAATCGGTATTTTTCAAAATATTATTTTTCTTCCTTTACGTATTATTAGTAGTCATTTTCATCAATCATTAAAAGATTTTGAAGATGAATTAGACAAAGATGAAACTTCCGAAGATCAATATTTTTTAGTTTCCGACAAAAATAAAATTGCTTCTAGTCTCAAACAAGGTAGTTTGCCTATTGTTTTTTATATTTTTAATTTTTTTATCAATGCTATTGCTTTCTTTTCTGCTGGTCGTGTTTTTTTAATCGATTTTTATACCGATCCTCTTAAACTTCAAAAATTAGGTTATCTTTATGATTTTATTCCTTATCCAGATTATCCTCTTCAAGGAGTTAATTTAAATGTTCCTCTTTTTAAATTTTCTCAAACCACAGCTATTTCTTGGAATACTATTTTTTTAATCATAGCTAGTTTTATTATTATTCCTACTGCTTTTCGTTTATTATGGCGCTTTATTAGATTTATTTTTAAAAAAAATCAACAAATTCTTCAAGCTCGTATCCGATACAATCGTCTTATTTTTAAAATTAGTGGTTTTGCTGGGGTTGGTATTTTAATTCTAATTTATTTGCTTCGTCATATTCCTACCTCTATTGAAACTTTTATTTTTACGGTTGATCTTTCTCGTCAAAATACTCCTATGAATTTTGTTACTGCCATTGGTACTTTTATCGTTACTCTTCATGCTGGTTATAAAATTAATTCCGAAAATGTTCGGCAAGCCTTAATTCAAAAAGTCCCTAAAAATATTACCGATAAAGTTTTTCGTGATAAAATGCGTCAGAGTTTCAAAAATGCTGTTATTCTTGGATTAGGTGCTTTTATAATTACTAACAATATCCCTTCAGCTTTTGAACTTTCAGTCACTACTTTTGAAGTTATGTATATGATTTATCCTTATACTTTTGGATTAATACTTAGACAAACAGGAGCTATTGATAAAAACATTAAAGACGATTAATCTATGAATCAACATAATCGCAATTTTACTGATGTTTTAAATTATTATCGAAATCTTCTTTGGCCTTATCTCGAAACCAATCTTAATCAGATCAAAGATTACCCAGAGTTTTGTTGTCTTTCGTCTAAATATCAATCCATTCTCGATTTTCATTTCACCATGGTTAGCGATTATCCAAGAAGAAAGGGTAAATATCTTCGTCCAACTCTTTTAATGTTAACCGCCCAATCTCTTGGTTTTGATTTAAATAAATCGCTTCCAACCGCCGCCGCCATGCAAATTTCTGAAGATTGGATTTTAAATCACGATGATATCGAAGACCAGTCTGAAGAAAGACGAGGTTTACCAGCTATTCAAAAAATTTATGGCGACCACTTGGCTCTCAACGCTGGTGATGCTCTTCACATTCTTATGTGGCAGGTTTTATCTCAAAACTTTTCTTTATTAGACAAAAATATTGCCGAGCAAATTCACCAGGAATTTTTTACCATGTTAAATCGAACTATTTTAGGTCAAACCATTGAGATCAAATGGATTGAAGACCATCGATATGATCTAAAAATAGATGACGTTTTGTTAATTGCCGAAAGTAAAACTTGCTATTACACCATTTCTGGTCCCATGCGTCTTGGCGCCATCCTGGCTGGTGCCAGTAAAAATCAATTAAATTCTATTTATAAATTTGGGCTTTCATTAGGTAAATCTTTCCAAATTATTGATGATCTTCTTGATTTAACTTCGGATTTTTCCGGTCAAAAAAA
>CAZICU010000010.1:0-25019 GCA_964537905.1 uncultured Gammaproteobacteria bacterium | reverse complement strand
GAAAAATTAACAGACAATGTTTACGGCTAGGACTACTCAGGTCTCTAATCTGATTGGCTACCCTAGCTTTCGTCTATGAGTGTCAGTATATACCTAGTTACCCGCCTTCGCGCTTGGTGTTCTTTGTGGTATCCACGGATTTTACCCCTACACCACAAATTCCAGTAACCCCGATATAACTCTAGTCTTCCAGTATCCTGCCCCTTCCCCCGATTAAGTCGGGGACTTTGAAACAAGACTTAGAAAACCACCTACAGACCCTTTACGCCCAATAAAACCGGGTAACGCTCGGAACCTACGTATTACCGCGACTGCTGGCACGTAGTTAGTAGTTCCTTATTCTGGGCGCCTTCATGGCTCCCAAAAAGTGGTTTACAACCCGAGGGCCGTCATCCCACACGCGATGTCGCTGCGTCAGACTTTCGTCCATTGCGCAAAATTCCTAACTGCTGCCTTCCGTAGAAGTATGGGCCGTGTCTCAGTCCCATTGTGCCGGACTCTCCGCTAAGAGCCGGTAGCCGTCATAGCCTTGGTGAGCCATTACCTCACCAACAAGCTGGTAGCGAGTACACCACTCCCTTCGCGACTTGCGTCTTTAATCCGAAGATACCATAGGAAATTACTCCACCTTTCGGTGGGCTATGTCCTACAAAGGGGCATGTCTGTACTTATTACTCACCCGTTCGCCGCTAAACTCGCGTATAGCACGAGAAATTCCAATAACCAAGAAACAATTTCCAAACAAACTACAATTTTCAAATTAGAAATTACAAACATAAGGAAAATTAATTGATGAAATATTTTTGGTTGAAATACCTCGTGCTACACGTGAATCCCGCTCGACTTGCATGTCTTAGGCACATCGCCAGCGTTCACCCTGAGCCACGATCAAACTCTTAGTACTAACATCCGAAAAAATCGGAGTGATTGATCAAATATCAATCAAAAAAATTTGAAAATTTCCCGCCGTAGCGGGATTTCACTTTCTGGTACTAGCAGCTTGGAGCTCTAAATGAATGCATTGAAATTTTTAAAGAACCCCGAATCATTCGGGTCTAGACATAAAATATCTAGCACTGATTTGACAGTGAGGTTATTATATTACATGAATTTTAATTTTGCACTAGGCAAATTGAATTAAAGTTGAATTATTTTAGCTTGAGAAATTATTTTAATGCTTTCAGGATCAGAAGAAGTAAAAATTGTTTGATAATTTTGGCAAACTTTGGCAACTAATTGTTGATGTTCCAAATCAAGTTCGGAAAAAATATCATCAAGAAGTAAGATAGGTTTATCTTGATAATTTTTTTCTAAAAAATTTATTTGACCTAATCTTAAGGCTAATACGGCCAATCTTTGTTGTCCACGACTACCCCAAAAAGCCAAATTTTTATCTTCTGAAGGAAAAATCAAATTATCAAAACTAAAATCGTCACGATGAGGACCAGCTTGAGTGTAACCACGTTGAAGGTCAAAAGAATAATTATTCTTTAGTCTATCCTCATTTAATACTGAAGGGTGGTAATTAAGAATAATAGTATTGATTTGATTGTCTGAATGAGAAGAAAAAAAATCATTAACTGATTTAATAAATTTAATTCTAAAATCGTGAATAATATGGGAATTTTTTATAAGAACCTGATCCCAATAAAAAAGATCACTCTGATTGGCTAAATCAAGTCGAATTTGATCTAGAAGTTCATTACGATGTTTTAAGGCACGATTGTATTGAGACAAAGCTGAACTATAACGCCATTCAGTTTGAAAAAAAATTTCATCTAAAAAATCACGACGACGGGTGGGCGAACCAGTAACCAGGCGGATATCTTCTGGTTGAAAAATGACATTTTTAATAATACCTAAATATTTTTTTCGAGTTTTGATAACTTTTTGAATAAAAAAATTTCTGGAAATAGTGGATTTAATTTGTTTGGGATCTTTGGAAATACGAATTTCAATCTCAGATTCATTTTGATGATCATCAATAAGCTTGGCTCTGACTGATGAAAAATAAGTATTCCAATTAATAAGTTTTGATTGAGAATTAGATCGAAAACTTTTTCCGGATGATAGAAAAAAAATTGCCTCTAAAATATTGGTTTTACCACAACCATTAGGACCAAGAATTAAATTAAATTTAGAGTCAAACTCAAATAATTTGTTATCGTAGGAACGAAAATTCTGAAGAAGAAGTTTGGAAAGATACACAAGAGAAGTATAACAAAATAGGAAAAACTATTTTCTAGCGGTAAGGAAATCAGAAATATGTTGTTGAGCTTGTTGAAGATTTTGGTATTCTTTGATCTGAAAATTAAGTGATTCTTCTGGAGCCACTCCCCTAATCATAAAACTTAATTTGGAAAATAGTTCTGAATGAATTAAACATAAAATTGGAGTTTCATTCATACCAAATTTAGGTTTATCAATGGCTCTTTGAATTTCCATACCAACACCATGACTAGGAGAATTTACCAAAGCAATAAGGTGAGTAGCTTCATCGACCCACTTTATATCTTGTTGACGAACCACAAACCAAGGCTTAGAATTTTCTTGAAATTCTTGAAGATTAATTCCGCTTCTTCTGGTTCTTATTTCATCCATTTCTTGTTTATTTCGAGCGGCAACATGCTCACTTAAAACGTCAGCACCATTTTGAATCATATATTGGACTAATTTCCAAGCAAATTCTGGATCAGATTCTGGAGTCCCATAAATTGAACCGGAATAATAAATTTTTAAACCTTCAAAGGAACTTGACATAAGTAATTTGGATAAGTAATTTGGTCCAGAGGATAGGAGTTGAACCTACCTTAAACGGTTTTACAGACCGTTGCCTAACCGCCCGGCTCCCTCTGGTTTAAACGTGTTTGATTATAACAAAAAAAATTGACAAAATCTTTATTGTTAAAATAGTTTATGAAAATAAAAATAATTTCCTGGAACGTGGCGGGGATTAGGGCGGGAATAAAAAAGGGTTTGTGGCAAAAAATGCGAGATATTAAGGCAGATATATATTGTTTTCAAGAAGCTAAAGCTCGGCCAGAACAAATTGAAATGGGGTTAGATTACCCGACTGAATATAAAAGTTATTGGAACCCAGCGGAAAAAGCCGGTTATAGTGGAGTGGTAACTTTTTGTAAAGATGAACCAAAATCGATTATTGTAGGAGATCGGGATAATGATTGGGGTAATGAAGGTCGAGTAATTATCACTAAATTTCAATGGAATAAAGATGTCTATTCCCTACTTAATGTTTATTTTCCAAACGGAAAACGAGATAAAGGTCGATTGAAATATAAAATGGATTTTTATGAGTATTTTTTGGATTACATTAATAAACTAAGACAAAAGGGTGAAAAAGTTATTTTTGGTGGAGATGTAAATACGGCTCATACTGAAATTGATTTGGCTAGACCAAAAGAAAATTCAAAGACTTCGGGATTTTTGGAAATTGAAAGGAATTGGATTGATAAATTAATCGAAAACGGTTGGGTAGATACATTTAGAATGTTTAATAAAGATGGCGGAAATTATAGTTGGTGGGATCAGTTTACCAGAGCTCGCGAAAGAAATGTCGGTTGGAGAATTGATTATTTTTTTGTCGATAAAGCGATAAAAAATCGGGTAAAATCGGCATTTATAATGCCAGAAATTGAAGGGTCAGACCATTGTCCGGTAGGAATAGAAATAGCGATTTAGTAAATAGTAAGTAACTAATAGCTAGAACAAAAATAGTTTAGTCCCTTCTTTTTTGAGCCAGAGATTATTGGTCTTACAATTCGAATCATAGATGGTTAATTGATCCCAAAAGATTTTGGAGTGATTTTTAATTTTGAGATGGGTTAATTCGTGAAATAAAATATGATGAAATTTATCAAGAGGAAAAAAGATTATTTGCCAATTAAAATTTAAATTACCCCGTGAAGAACAAGAACCATAACGAGAACTTTGATTACGAACTGTAACTCGATTGTAATTGAAATTAAATTTATCTTTAATAAAAGATAATTCTCTTTTAATTAGTGATAAAGCAAAAGGTCGAAGTTTCTTTTCTAAAACTTTTTTAATATGAAGATTAGAATCTTTGGCAAAATTGATATATATCTTTTGATCAGATTCAAAAATAAGAATTGAATCAAGTTGAGTTTTATTAAAAATAAATTGATAATTTTTACCTAAAATAGAAATTAATTTAAGATTTTTAATGGTTTTTTTAGGAGAAATTTTTTGACTATGATCAAATATCCATTGACTATTATTTCGAATAAAATTCTCGATCAAAAAAATAGGAGTAAAATGAGAAGCAGAAATAGAAAATGAATGAGGAGAAATAAGTTTAAGTCTAATTGAAGTGATAGATTTACGATTTAAAGTGTAAGTAAATTTTTTACCTTGAAGTAAGATTGATCTCATATTTATGTATTTTAAAGCAAAAATGATATATTTTAATTATGAAACAAGTATATATTGGATCTGATCATGGTGGTTTTAGATTAAAAGATAAATTAATAGAAGAATTGCGACAAGATGACTGGATAGTGACTGATTTGAGTACAAAATATAACCCAGATGATGATTACCCAGATATTGCCTTTAGTTTAGGAGAAAAAGTAATTTTAGAGAAAGCCATGGGAATATTGATATGTCGTTCTGGAGTAGGAGTATGTATTGCAGCAAATAAAGTAAAAGGGGTAAGAGCGGCAATGGCAATAAATTTAAAACAAACTAGAAAAAGTCGAGAAGATGATGATGCTAATATTATTTGTTTATCAGCAGATTATTTGAGTGATGAGGAAAATATTGAAATAGTTAAAGAATTTTTAAATTCAGTTTTTTTTAGTGAAGAAAGATTTATTAGAAGGATTAAAAAAATAAAAAAATATGAAACAACTTAAATCAATTGAAGAAATATCATCAGAGATAAATGTAATTTTAAGAATTGATGCTGATTTACCAGTAAATGATGGAAAAATTTTAGATAATAGTCGACTTAAAAAAACGATTCCAACAATTAGATATTTATTGGATAAAGGTTGTAGGATAGTGATATTGGGTCATATGGGAAGACCCACCGGTAGCTTGGCAACCTTGGCGGGTAAACCTGATAAATATGTTCCAGATTTATCATTAAAACCAGTGTATGTAGAGTTAATGAGCTTGTTGGAAAGTGATGGGCAAAATGCAATTGAGAGTGTGTTTGTGGAGGATATTAAAGACGAACAAGTAATTAGTTCTTCTTTAATGAATAATCAGATAGTTTTTGGAGAAAATTTGAGATTTTGGAATGAAGAAGACTTAGGTGAAACTTCTTTATTTGAGGCAATAAAAAAATATACTCAGGCTTTTATTAACGATGCATTTGCGGTGGCACATCGAAAAAGTGCATCAATAGTTTTACATCGAGAAATGGAGACTTATTATGGATTTGATTTTGTTGAAGAAGTGGAAAAAATTAGTCAAATTTTGGAAGAAGAAAAAAAACCAATAACAATAATTTTGGGAGGAGCCAAGGAAGACAAACTGAAATATTTACCAGAGTTAACTGAAAAGGCGGATTATATTTTGATTGGAGGGAAACTACCTAAGTTAGTTGAAAGTGAAAAGTTGAAAGTAGAAAGTAATAAAGTTTTAGTAGCGGAATTAAGAGAGGATGGATTGGATTTAAGTGAAGATGATATAAAAGTATTTAGTGAAATAATAAGTAGATCAAAAACTATAATTTGGTCTGGTGCTATGGGATTATATGAACAAGAAAATTCTAGGAATGGAACTCAAAAAATAGCAACAGCAGTAGCAAATTCTTTGGGTCAAAAAATAATTGCTGGAGGAGATACTAGTGCATCAATAAAAGATTTGGGATTAAAAAATAAAATTGATTTTATTTGCTCAGGCGGCGGTGTAATGTTGGAAATGTTAGTCAAAAAAGATTTGCCGGCATGGAATTAGTCTATTAGCGAAGTAGTAAATTAGTTATTTAGTTAATGGTTAATTTAGTTTATGATATTTGTATGAATAAAGATAAAAAAGTTACAGTTGGAATAAATGGATTTGGAAGAATTGGAAGTGTGGTATTAAGAGCAATATTGATGGAAAAATATGATGTAGAAATTGGAGCTATAAATACAACCGGAGAATTTGATATTGAAACTTTTGCGATGCAATTTAAATATGATTCAGTTTATGGAAGATTTCCAGCAAAAATTGATTTTAAAGAAGCAGAAAAAGGTGGAGAAATAGGAAGGTTAATTGTAGGAGATAAAGAAATACCTTTTTTAGGAGAAATGAATCCAACTAAAATTAAGTGGAAAAATTATGGCATAGATGTAGTATTGGAATGCACTGGAGCTTTTACCAATAATAAAGCTTTAGCTCATATTAAAAGTGGGGCAAAAAAAGTAATAATTTCTGCTCCGGCTAAAGATCCGAAAATTCCAGTTTATATTTTAGGAGTAAATGATAATCAATACAAAGGAGAAGTGTTAATTTCTAATGGTTCTTGTACTACTAACTGTGTAGCACCAATAGTTAAATTAATTGACGAAAAAATTGGTTTTGAAGAAGGAACATTAACAACAATTCATGCTTATACAACAAATCAAAATATTGTTGATGGAAACGGAAAAGATCCTAGAAGATCAAGAGCAGCAGCAATAAATATTGTGCCAACAACAACGGGAGCGGCTGAAGCAGTTATTGCCGCCTACCCACCAGCAAAAGGTAGATTTGGAGGAACAGCCATTAGAGTCCCAGTTGTTTGTGGAAGTTATTCAGATTTAACTTTTAAATTGGTAAGGAAAACAACAATTGAAGAGATTAATTCAATTTTTGCTGAAGCAAGTGTTAGCCCTGAATTAGTAAGTAAACTAAAAATTTCATATGAACCATTAGTGTCTTCGGATATTTTAGGTAATAGTGCTTCTTGTGTGATAGATGCTCGAATGACTAAAATAATTTCTGATGATATGGTGACTATTGGAGCTTGGTATGATAATGAATATGGATATAGTTGTCGATTGATAGAAAATGCAATTACTATATGCAAGTAATACCAACAATTCTAGAAAAAGATTTTGAGGTGGCTAAACAAAAGATTTTAAGGGTTAAAGATTTGGTAAATTGGATACAATTGGATGTAATTGATGGTTATTTTTCTGAAGGAAAAACATTTGAATTAGAATTAATAAATTCGATTGAAGGATTAGAAAATAATTTACTAGAAACACATTTGATGGTAAAAAATCCAATCAAATGGGTTCAAAAATCTATTTTTATTAATACTTCAAGAATTATTGGACAAGTTGAAATGATGGAAAGTAAAGAAGATTTTGTAAAAAAAGTTAGAGATGAAGGTCTTGAAGCTGGATTGGCAATAGATATTGAAACACCAATAATTAAAATTCCAAAAGAAACTAATTTAGTTTTACTACTTAGCCGTAAGTCTGGTTTTAAATCCTATCCTTTTGAGGAAAAAATTTATAAGAAAATAAGTGAGTTAAATGAATTAAAAAATAATGATGGTTTAATTTTTAAAATTGGAATTGATGGTGGAGTGAACCAAACAAATATAGAAAAATTAAAAAATTGTGGAGTAGATATTGCTTATTGCGGAAACTCAATCTTTAGTGGTAATGTAGAAGATAACTTAAAAAAATTAAATTATGCTAGTTAAAACTAATAAAATAATCAAAAAAGTGGCAATATTTGGTGATGCTGAGGCTAAAAAAAATGATCAACATTTTATTGATGCTTTTAATACGGCAAAAATATTAGCTGAAAATGGATATATTGTAGTCAATGGTGGTGGAGATGGAGTAATGTTAGCGGCAACTTTGGGAGCTAAAGCTGGTGGTGGTCGAGTGGAAACAGTGGTAATAGACCCTAAAAAAAAACCGAAAAATTTTGAAGGATTTAATGAAGAAAATCATAGATTAACTGATAAAGAATATAAAACGAAAAATTATCCTGATAGGCTAAATAAGTTAGTAGAGGTGGGAGATGCTTTTGTGATTTTTAATGGAGGTGTAGGAACATTGTCTGAAGTTGGTTTAACTTGGCAAATGGCAAAGTTTGAATATGGAAAACATGAACCATTGATTTTTTTTGGTAAACAATTAAGTGAACTAGTGGAAACTTTAATCGAAAAATTAAATTATGATCCATTAGAAAAAAAACTTTATCAAATAGTTAACACACCCGAAGAAGTATTAGAAACAATTAAAAATAGAAAGGGTAAATTGGAAACAGAAAATATTGGATTTGTAGGTAAATTGATGAAATGGTTTAATTAATTATTTCTGGACGAGAATTGTATTTTATTTTAAGAGGGATAATTTTTTGATCAATAATTTCATTTTTAGTTAATTTCAAATTAACTATTTGAGAAGTTGATGTCTCAATAGACCAGTTTTGATCAAAAATAAAATTACCTAAAGAATAAAAAATAAGTTTATTTTGATAAGTTTCTGAAGGTTGTAAAACGTGAGGATGATGGCCGTGGATGATATCAGCACCACTATCAACCATTTGATGTGCTAATTTAACTCGCCACTCTTCGGCTTGAGGCAGATATTCATTACCCCAATGAATAGAAACAATCAACCAATCAACTTGAGAATTATATTTTGAAATCAAATTTAATATTTTTTGATGATCATATTTAGGATTAGAAACTAAATCAAAACCTAAAAAACCAAAATTAATATCGTTAACTTGGGTTTGATAAAATTCAGAATCTAAATTATGAGAGAAAAAATAACCAATATTTTCTTGATTTAGAAAATTTTTGGTTTGATTAAAGCCATTTTGGCCATAATTAAAAATATGATTATTGGCTAAATTTAGAATAAATTTATTTTGTTTTAATTGAGAGATAAATCGAGAATCACCACAAAAAGTAAAAGTCCCTGTCTTACCTTCGGGACAATCACTAATAATAGGACTTTCAAGATTAGCTAAATTAAAATTATTTTGTTGAAGAAGAGAAGAAACTCCTGAAAAACTCCAAGAAAAATCATTTTTTTGTCTAGCAATGGAAGTAATGTAACGACCTAAACCTAAATCACCGGCTAAACCAAAGGAAACATTGGGAATAATAGTGGGTATCTTACTAGGAATAATTTGAGTAATTATTTTAGGTAAAGAAATTGAAGAATTAGGTGACAAAATCGGCGAAGACTTGGTTAGTCTAAAATAAAAAAAGGAGAATAAAAAAATGATAATGATAAAAATTAATATTTTTTTCATGAAAGTTAGTTAATTATAGACCAATAAGTTTTTGGTAAACTAGAGACACATGAAAAAAGTTTGGTTATTTTTATTAATAATATCTTCTTTCTTTTTAGGAGGATGTAGTCTTTCAAGTAAAAAATCAGCTATAGAAATAGACAGTTATCCAGTGGCAAAAGTTTTTATTGATGGAAAAGAAATGGGATTGACTCCTTATAGAAATAGAAATTTAGTTCCAGGAGAAATTGAAGTAAAACTAGAATCTAGTGGTAAAACTTGGTCAAGAAAAATTAAATTACAAAATAATATTAGTACTGTAGTTGATTGGGAATTTGGAAAAAATGATAATGAAAATGGAGGATATATTTTATATTTAGAAAAAACTGGTGATAAAGATAAGGCGGGTTTATTGGCAAATACAACACCAAGTAAATCAACCATATCGATAAATAATGAAATTAAAGGAATGTCTCCGATTAAAATAAGTGATATTGGTCAAGGAGATAGACATATTACTTTAAGTTATCCAGGACATAAAACAATTGATATTTTTGCCAAATCTTTGAAAGGTTATCAATTAATAGTTGAAGCAATTCTGATTGAGGATACAGCAGAATTAAAAGAGGAAATTTCTGAAGAGATAGATAATTCTGATTTAATAGCAACAATAAAACAAAAAACAATAAAAATTAAAGAAACTGAAACTGGTTGGTTAAGAGTAAGAGAAGCTAGTTCTTCGGCATCAAAAGAAATTGATAAAGTAAATCCAGGAGCGATTTATACTTTGATTGAAGAAAAAATGGATTGGTACAAAATTGATTTAAATAATGGTAAAAGTGGTTGGATCTCGTCTATTTATGCCGAGAAAATCGAATAAAAATTACAAAAAACAATAAAGCAAAGCCAATAAAAAAATAGGCTTTTTGACTACTATTTAAAAATAACGAGACAACTCCTAAAATTAAGCTGATAAACCAATAGAAAAAAGAAATATTACGACGACTCCAACCATTTTTTAAAAGTTGATGATGAAAATGTTGACCATCACCAAGATATATTGGTTTGTGATTAAATAAGCGCCGGATAATAGTATAAATAGCATCGAGCATGGGAATACCCAGAAGAAAAATTAAAGTAGCCAGTTTAGCTCCAGAAAGAAGAGAAAGAACAGCAAGAAAAAAACCAGCTAGACTTTTACCACTATATCCCGGCATAATACTTTGAGGAAAAAAATTAAACGGCAAAAAACCTAAATAAGCTCCACAGATAATTCCAGACAAAATGATAACCGGCCATTGAGTAGTATCAGAAGCATAACGAAAACCTAAAATACCGATAAAAAAAGCAGAAATAGCGGTAAATCCAGGAAGTTGACCATCGACTCCAGTAGACCAACCAACAATATTCATACACCAAACAATCCAAATGATAGCAATTAGATCTGAAATAACCCAAATACTGTGTTGACCAAAAAAATCAAAATTAATTTTAAAAATAGAAAGATCAATAACTCCCCCACCTAAGGGATTAGAAATATAAGCAATACCAATTCCTGAAGCAACAACAATAAGTGAAATAATAATATTGGATATCAAACGAAATATAGGACTAATATCTTTGAGATCATCCCAAACACCAATAATGAGACCAACAAAAGCAGCCAAAAGAATACTTAGCAAATGTTTATCTAAAGGCAACATAATTAGAGATGTGATTAAAATAGCAATAAAAATAGAAATTCCCCCACCACGAGGAACTATAGAAATAGCGGTAGCGTTTTGAGTTTTATGATTTTTTTTAACAGGATCCTCAACCCAACCATTTTTAATGAAAAAATTTCTAATTAATGGAGTAAAAACAAAGGCAATCAAAAAAGATGAAATAATAGCGATTATAAAAGAAATAACCATGATTTAGGTGATGATATAAATAATTTGAAGTAAGGTGATCAAACTAAATAGAGAAAAAATAAGAGAGATGGTAATTAATAATCGAGAAAGAAGGAGACTGGTTTTAACAAGACTAATAGCAAATAGATGATTAATAAGAAGTAAAATCAAAGAAATAGTGGGAAGAATAAAAAGGGATGAGGCTTGACCTAATTGGGATTCTCCCCAAGGTAAAGAATAATAAAGAGGAACTTGAGGAGGTAATGAATTAAATTTCCAAAACAAAAAACTAATTTGAATAATAATAAAGAAAAGACTCCAGCGAAAAATTTTACCGTTAGTTTTTTCTTGCCAAAAACTACCTAAACTACCTAATGATTTAAAAATATTATTAAAAAAATTCATATATTAACGTTTTTGAAAAATAAGAGTTGATTCAATTTTTTGATCTAAAAAATAATAGCGATTGAGTATATCATCGAGTTGAGAAAAAGAACGATTATTCATGGAAGAATAAATTATAAATTTGGGAAAATTAATTTTTAAACTTTCAATCGTTTCTTGATAACCATTAAAATCAACAATGTGATAGGCAACTGTGTATCTACCACTAGGAAGCCGATCTGAAAGAGCATAGATATAAGGTTCATCTCCCCAAATAAAAAGATAATCATTAGCTGAAGTATTTTGGGTAATATAATCTGAAATCTGATGAGTCGCTAAAACATTTGATCCGAAATAAGTTAAATATTCAGAAGAAGTTTTAAAATCAGTTAAATGGGAATAAAAATTTTGGTAATAAGATAAATTGGGATAAAAATAAAAATTGTATTTTTTAATTATAAAAAATAAAAAAAATAAAGATAAAAAACTTATTACTTTAAATAAGTAATTTTTTTTAATAAAAAAGTTAATAATAATCAAACAAAAAGGAGGAATTATTTGAATAAGGTAGTGAGGATACGGTCGGGTAGAGAGAAGAATTCCAAAGAGACAAACAAAAAACCAACCAATAAATAAAAATTGGTCTTTTTTGATGACTTTTTTAAAATACAATAAAGAAATAATGAATATTGAAACCAATAAAATTATAAAACGTTGAATAATTCCTCCACTACTAACAGATGATACTTGATTGCCAGTATTCCACGAAGATATATAAGAAAAATTTTGAAGTAAGGCAGATTGTAAAAAAGGACTAAAAACATTGAGAAAATAAAAATAAATAGAGTAAATAAACATAGGAATCAAAAATCCAATGCCAAGTAAAAATGGTCTAATAAAATAGTGGAATAAACTTTTTCTTAGGTCAGATAAATGAATAATTAGTAAATAAAAAATTAAGAAAAAAGCTTCAATAAAAACAGGAATTTTAATAGTAAAAGCTAAACCAAGTAAAATTCCAGAAATTAAATAATGAATGTTTTTTTTGGAATTAAGAAAAAAATAAAAACCCAATATAGTAGGAAGAAGCATAAAAATTTCAGCATTAGCAATATTACCTTCAATCAAAGGAATAGAAGTTAAAATGACAAATAAAACTAAAGAAATTTTGGATAATTTTTCAGATAAAAATTTTTTAGAAAATAAGTAAAAAACAGAAACAGTTAAAGCCATGACAAAAAGTAATATAAAACGAAAACCAAAAACTGTTTTAGCGATAGCGGCAAGATAATATAATGACGGAGGTTTATTGTCGTGAATTTGTTGATAAAGAACAAGACCTTTTCTAATACCTTGACCTAAAGTTAAATAAATACCTTCATCCCCATACCAATAAGGCTCAAATAATGAAGGAAGACGAAGAATTAAAAATAATAACCATAAAAATATCCAATACTTGTATTTGAATAAAAATTTTATCATTAATTAATGATAATCTAATTATTAGGTTTTTTCTTGGTAGTTTTATATTCCAAACCTCTTCCGAGTAAAAGGCGAGTATGTGATTGAAGCCCGGGTAAAACTGACATGGTTAAAGCAGCGATTGGCATAAAAGGCCATTGAAGAATATTTTTTAAAATATTGAAAAAGCCTTTTTTTTGGCGAGAAGGACGAAGTTTCCAATCTAAGATAATTAAAATTACTAAAGGAAGAAGACAAATTGTTAAAATTATATTTGAAACTCGAGGAAAATTAAAACCAAAAGCAGTTTGAAAAAAATTAGGATTAAGCAAGACAGGCAAAGAAGTACCAAGAGTTAAAATAAACCAGTTACTAGACCAAATAAAATGAGTTTGAATGAGTTTAAAAATACGTAAAGCTCGAGTTAAAAAAGGAATTTCTGGATGAAGTCGAGATTGTTCTATAGCATAGGGAATATCAATAGCACCCCAAGCATGACGAATACACTGACTATAACGATTTTTTAAAGCAGCAAAATAGTTTTTGCCATCTGGAGCATCAACTACAGTAGGTAAAAAAATTGGTTCAACGGTGGCTTTACCTTTGGTAGCAAAAAATGCCTGAAGAAAAATGTGCCAATCTTCAGGAATCATATCAGGATCCCAATAACCACTTTGATCTATTAAATGAAAAGAGGAAGAATAACAAGAATAATTAAAAAATAACCCGTCTGGTTCTTGGATATTAGCAATATGAATAACATTACCCATAACGCCGGTCATACGGATAAAACCAGGAACTTGATTAATATTGTTATGCCAAAAAATAGGAGATTGCCAAAAACGTTGATAACGTGAAGAATTTGAGGCAAACTTGTAGGTTAAAGCAGAAAAAAATTTAGAGTTAAAAAGAGTATCAACATCACAGCTGGTAAGGGTTAAATGATCAATATTAAATTTACCTTTGTCAATAAAATTGGTTTTAAAATATTGAGCAGCAAAGCGTTCATTACTATGTTTTCCAGCAGTTTCACCAGGAATATTTGGAGGATGTTCAGTAAAAATTAAATCACCGAAAACATTGTTATATTTTTTAGAAAAATAATCAATGGTGTTTTGGTTATTTTGTTGACCAGCACGAGCTTCTTGGCCTAAAATTACGTGTAATTTTTTTAGATCAATATCTTTTTGAGAAGCTAAACTACTAATAGCCATTTCAATAACTTCAATTGGTTCTTTATAGGAAGAGATAATAATTACGTGATGAATTTGGTTATATTTTAACCAAGAAGAACGGAAATTTTCTTGAAATAAAGTCAACCAATTGGTTTGGTTAGCTTTTTTAATCTTAAAATAACCAATGATAGCTAAAATAGCAGATTTAAAAGATTGATAAAGCCAATAAAGTAAAAAAGCAATAACAAAATAAGCTACTGCCTTAGGAATTAAAATTGCTCCCCAAATAGGAAAAAAAATAGCCATCCAAGCAAAAAAACCTGGAATCATTTCTAATAATCGATATTTTCTGGTGTTTTTATTAACCATAATTGTTTGGTAATTATATCAAAATAATAGGCTTATAGGATTATAAAGTAAATAAAGAGTTAGGTTTAAATATTTTTTTGACCAATGGTAAAATGGATTAATGAAATGGTGGCTTAAAATAAGCATATTTTTTTTGGCAATAATAATTCTTTATTTTTCTTTTGTTAGGGCTGGTTTAGAAAAAACTCTTAATGATGAAAAATCTGATAGTTTAAGAAAAATTTCTATATCTTATTTTGATTCAAAAGGGGAAGAAAAATGTTATCGACTACCTAAAAGTGGTGTTTTGCCAAATAATATTTTTTATCCAATTAAAGAATTTAGAGATGAATTATGGGTTTATCTAAGTCGAAATAAAATTGATAAATTAACAATGATGCTTTTGATTAATGATAAAAGGATAGGAGAATTATTATCATTAAATGACGATAATAAAAGATTAATTGATAATCATATAAATAGAACAAAAGAAATGCGAAAAAAAATTATGAATATTTATAATGAAATAACGGAAAATAATCCAGAAATTAAAATAATAAAATCAAAAGTGGAAACAGCTAATGAGTTTTATGAATTTATTTATGAAAAATTTTATCAAGACAGTATAATTGACAGGTGTTATGAATAAAACTAAAAAAAAAGGAAATAAAAAAATTTTTGTTGTTTTAATAATATTAGCGATATTTTTAATTTGTGGTTTGTCTTTATTAATAGTCGTTTTATTCCAAATTCCTAATCCAAAAAAATTATCAAGCGGAGATTATCCTCAATCGTCACAGATTTTTGATAGAAATGGAAAATTATTGTATGAAATTTATGCTGATAAACGAAGGGTTCCAGTTAAATTGGCTGATATTTCGGATTCACTTAAAAAAGCAACATTAGCCATTGAAGATGTAAATTTTTATAAACATAGTGGATTTGATATTAAAGGTTTAATTAGAGGTTTATACAGAACAGTAATAGAAAAACGTCTTCAGGGAGGATCAACATTAACCCAACAATTAGTTAAAAACGGTTTATTGACACAAGAAAGAACAATTTCAAGAAAAATTAAAGAAGCAATATTGACGGTAGTAACTGAAATAATGTATTCAAAAGATGAAATATTAGAAATGTATTTTAACCAAACACCATATGGAGGAACTTTATGGGGAGCTCAAGCAGCGGCTAAGGGAATTTTTAATAAAAATGTAAAAGATTTAAATTTAGCAGAATCAGCTTTAATTGCAGGATTACCAGCTTCACCGACGAGATATTCCCCTTTTTCTTATCCTGAAGCAGCTAAAAAAAGACAAATAATGGTGTTGGACAGAATGCTTAGTTTAAAAATGATTAATCAAGAAGATTATGAAAAAGCCAAATCAGAACAATTGAATTATTATATTAATAAAATTGGAATCGAATCGCCTCATTTTGTGTTTTACATAAAAGAACTTTTGACCGAAAAATATGGAATTCAAAAAGTAACTGAAGGTGGTCTTAGAATAACAACTAGTTTAGATTTAGAAATACAAAAAATGGCAGAAGCAACAGTATCGGCAGAAGTAGAAAAATTAAAAAAATATAAAGTGGGAAACGGGGCGGCTTTAATAACAGAACCAAAAACTGGTCAAATATTGGCAATGGTGGGTTCAATTGATTATTTTTCTAATGAAATTGATGGAAAATATAATGTAACAACGGCATTAAGACAACCAGGATCATCAATAAAACCATTAAATTATGCCGTCGGCATTGAAACTGGAAAAATTACAGCGGCTTCAGTAATAGATGATAATCCAACTTGTTTTAAACAAGAAAATCAAAAAAATTATTGTCCAACAAATTATGGAAATACATACTATGGAATACAAAATGTAAGAATGTCATTAGCTAATTCTTTGAATATTGCGGCAGTAAAAGTACTTCATTTGAATGGATTAGAAAACTTTGTAGCTTCAGCTTCAGCTATGGGATTAAGTACATTTAAAAACGCTTCTGATTATGGTCTATCTTTAACCTTAGGAGGCGGAGAAGTAATGATGACAGATATGGCAACAGCTTATGGTGTTTTAGCTAATATGGGAGTTCGTCAAGATTTATCCCCAATATTAAAAGTAGAAGATAAAAATGGCAAAATACTGGAAGAATATGGATATAATCCGGGGCCGAGAGTATTGTCAAGAGAAACTAGTTTTATTATCCAACAAATATTATCTGATGATGGAGCAAGAAGTATGGTTTTTGGTAGAGGATCAATGTTAAATATTAAAGGCCACCCGGAAGTGGCAGTAAAAACGGGAACTACTAATGATATGAGAGATAATTGGACTTTGGGATATACTCAAGATTATGTAGTGGCAACATGGGTAGGAAATAATAATAATTCAAAGATGGGAGGTTTGGTTTCAGGAACAACTGGAGCAGCTCCAATATGGAATAAAATTATGACTCAATTATTAAAAGAAAAAGAAATAAAACAACCGACAAGACCAGCAGGAATATTGGGAACATATGTTTGTAATTTAACTGGTAAATCAGTGCCAGCTGAAGGCTGTGAATCTCATTATGAATATTTTAAAAAAGAATTTATCCCAGAAAAACAAACTTCTTTGAAACAGAATGTAGTAATAAATAAAGATACTGGAAAAATTGTAGTTGATGGTGAAAATGCACCAAATGCAGAATGGCAAGAACATACAGTAGTAACTGATGCAACTGGGATTAAAATTTGTTTAGATTGCCCGACGATAACAACTGATAATGAAAACAATAAAAAACCTGCGGCATTAATTAGATAATGATATTACTGGGAATAATAATTAAAATTTTAAAAGGAATTGGATTTCCATTTGTTTGGATAATTAAAACTGTTTGGAATTTATTAAAGCGATTTTTTGGTAAAACAAAATTTAAAATTAAAATTCCTAAATTTAAATATAAAAAAAATAATCCAAAATTAAGAAAAAGATATTGGTTAAAATTAATATTTTTATTTTTTTTATTTTTTTTAGGCTGGTTTTATGAGGAAATAATCAAAGATTTACCTGATATAAATTTGATATATAATCCCCCAAAAATGTCAACAGTGATAACTGATAGAAATGGGATTGTTTTGTATAAATTTTATGAAAACGAAAATAGAACATGGATATCATTAAAAGATATTCCCAAAAATTTGATTGAAGCAACAATAGCCATTGAAGATAAAAATTTTTATAAACATTATGGATTTTCGTTTAAAGGAATAACTAACGCTATTAGATATAATTTTGTTAAAAACAGTGAAGATAAACCAAGAGGAGGATCAACAATTACCCAACAATTGGTAAAAAATATATTTTTAAATAATGAAAAAACTTTAAATAGAAAATTAAAAGAAGCTATTTTGACTTTATTGCTAGAACAAAAATTAAGTAAAGATGAGATCTTGGAAAGATATTTAAACCAAGTATCTTATGGGGGTGAGGCTTATGGAGCTCAAGAGGCAGCTCAAAAATATTTTGGAAAAAATTTAAAAGAAATAAATATAATTGAAGCGGCTTATTTGGCTGGATTACCAGCGGCTCCAACTTCATATTCACCTTATGGAAATAATCCAGAATTAGGATTAATAAGAGCAAAACATGTAATTGAAGAAATGGTTTCAAATAAATATTTAAATTCAATAGAGGCAGAAAAAGCTTTAAAAGAAAAAATTCAAATTAAAACTAATAGTAAAAATATTAAAGCCCCTCATTTTGTGTTTTATATAAAAAACATATTGAGAGAAAAATATGGATATGAAAATTTAGAAAAACAAGGACTGACAATAAAAACTAGTTTGGATATTAAAATCCAAGAAGAAGCACAAAAAATAGTAAAAGAAGAAATTGATAAAGTTAAAAAACTTAATATAACAAACGGGGCTTCTTTGGTAATTAATGTTAAGAATGGAGATATTTTGGCAATGGTTGGTTCAAAAGATTATTGGTCAAATGATATTGATGGAAAATATAATATAACTACGGCATTAAGACAACCAGGATCATCAATAAAGCCGATTAATTATCTTTTAGCTTTAAAAAATGGCTGGAATATGGCTTCAATAATTGAAGATACCCCAATAACTTATAAAATTAAAGGTCAAAAAGATTACACTCCTCAAAACTATAATGGGAAATATATGGGAAAAATAACTTTAAGAACAGCTTTAGCCTCATCTTTGAATGTTCCATCAGTAAAACTTTTAGCAAACAATGGAGTCAATAATATGATTGATTTGGCTAAAAATTTGGGGATAAATTCTTGGGGAGATAAAAATAGATTTGGTTTGTCGTTAGCATTGGGTAGTGGAGAAGTTAAAATGACAGAAATTTCTCAGGCTTATAGTACTTTGTCAAATTTGGGTGAAGAAATTGAAATTAATCCAATACTGGAAATTAACAATTATTTGGGAGAAAAAATATATAGTAAAGAAACTAAAAGTGAAAATAAAATAGAACCAGAATATGCCTATATGATCAATGATGTTCTAAGTGATAATCAATCCAGAAGTCCAATTTTTGGAATTAATTCAAAATTAATAATAAAAGATAAAACAGTAGCAGTTAAAACAGGAACAACAAATAATTTAAAAGATAATTGGTGTATTGGTTGGACCCCAACCTATTTGACAGCAGTTTGGGTGGGAAATAATGACGGACAACCGATGAGTTGGGTCGCTTCTGGAGTTACTGGAGCAACACCAATATGGAATAGAATTATGACTAAATTATTAGCTGATAAAAAAGATGAAGTTTGGGAAATTCCAAATAATCTAGTTAAAAAAAATATCTGTGGAAAAGAGGAATGGATAGTTGAAGGAAGTCAATTAAAAGTTAATTGTCCAATAATAAAATCGTTAGAAATAAATTAATTTTGAGAAATAGAATACCAATAAGCTGATTTTATAAATGAAGAAATATCTTGAGAAAAAGTAGACGAATTAGATAAATCTTTAATAATAAAAATAAGTTTATTGCTAGGTAAAGTAATAATGTTCCCATAACTATATGGACGAGAAGAAAGATCTATTTTTTCTTGAAATAAAAGTCCTTCGGGAAGATCAGAAATAATATTACTTGATTCAATAATTTCTAATTTACCTAATTCGTCAATGAATTTATTAAAATCGTCATCTAAATAATTAAATCGATAAAGTGGTTGGGAAAAATTATTGTTTTTTAAAATAACAACCGACCATTGTTTATCTGATAAAAATTTATCAAGAGTTGAAGAGGAAATGTCAGAAGAATTGTGAGTAAAAATAAAATTTATAGAAGGAAATTTGAAATTTAAATTAGGATGAAAATTAAAATTTATTGGTTTAGGATTTTTAATAAAAGACTGAACTCCTTTGACAGTCCAAAAAAATAAACTTAAACCAACTGTAAAAATAAGAGAAAATAAAATAAGACGACGTTTATTTTTGACTTTTTTGGCAGCGACAACTTCATCTGACTCTTTGGTGATTTCAGAATCAGAAAGAAAATTATTGTTTAATTTTTTGGGTTTTTCAGGCTTGGGTAACATAAATTAGTAAATAGTAATTAATAAATAGTTAGTAGCAAGGCATTATTTTTTAATTTGTTTAAGGGTTAATAGGCCGGGTTTGGCACCAAGATGAGAAACAACTGAAGCAGAATTTTTCATAGCCCAAAACAAAGCATCTTGAGGTGATTTATTATAAATTAAAGCCGCTAAAAAAGTGGACCCAAAAGAATCTCCAGCTCCAGTTTCATCGACTGGTTTAGTATTAATTATAGGTGAATAATATTGGTTTGATTGAGTAAATAAGTAAGCCCCATCACGACCAGCAGTAATAGTAACAAGAGGAATCTTTAATTGATGAATTTCTGGAATAAAATTATCTTTATTAAAAGGTAAATCAATAAACATTTCTGATTCCTCACGATTAAGTAATAAAAAATCAACCATTTTAGCTAAAGAAATGATTCTTCGACGATGTTCCAATTCCCTTTTTCCAGGATTAAGGGCAATTTTTATATTATTTTCTTTCGAAAATCCAATAATTTGTTCTAATAAATCTAAATTACCTTCTAAAGAAGTAACATAAAACCATTTGCTTTTTTTAATTTTATTCCAAGGAATATGTTTTGTTTGAAGTCGACCTAAACCACGATTAGTTAAAATTGAACGACTGCCATCGTGAGAAACTAAAATAATAGAAAAATCAGTAGTATCATTTTTATCAATACTAATAAAATTTGACAAAACTTGATTTTTTTTGAGATCGTCAAAGATATATTGATTAAGATAACTATTACCAATTAAAGAAATAGGGGCAGATTTTAATCCTAAACGAGAAAAAGAGACACTGGAATTAGTAGCTCCCCCACCACTACAAATAAGATTTTGAGTAATTTCATTTTTGGAAGAAGGTTTAAGTCCAATTAATTCTTGGGTGATAATTAAATCCTTTGATTTTATAAAAATGTCAACTGTAGCAGCACCGATAGAAATAACATCAAATTGATTATCCATAGATTTTTTTGATGGCATTAATTAAATTTTTGATACCAATACCATAATAATTATAAAGTTGTTGATAATCTTTGGCTGATTGGCCAAATTGGTTATTAACGGCTAAATGAATAAATTTTGTTTTTATTTTTGATTCTAAAATTAATGAAGCAACTATTTGACCAAGTCCACCATTTTTTTGATGATCTTCAAGACAAATTAGGCGACCAGTTTTTTTAAAACTTTTAGAAATAGTATTAAAATCAAGAGGTTTAACTGAAGAGCAGTTGATAATTTCTAGTGAAATATGGGGTTTCTCAAGGGAAAATTTTTTTTGAGCTTCAAAAGCTTGAAGAAGAATTGGACCATAACCAATAATAGTGACATCTTGACCTTTTTTTAAAATTTGAGATTTACCAATAGTAAATGAACCAGAATTTAAAAAAGAAGATGTTTTAGGTCTGACCAAACGAATATAAGCTGGTTTACGACTATGACTGACAACAGAAATAATTTTTTTGGTTTCATAAGAATCGAGAGGAGCAAAAACTTCCATATTTGGCAGGGCTGACATTAAAGCAATATCTTCGAGAATTTGATGAGTAGCCCCAAGATCGGCAGTCATAAGACCAGCATGAGAACCAACTATTTTGACATTTAAATTGTTATAGCAAATTGATTGACGAATAATGGCCCAATTAATTGCCGGGGAAAAACAAGCAAAAGAACAAAGAAAAACTGTTTTGCCAGTTTTAGCTAAACCAGCAGCAATAGCGGCAGCATTAGACTCGGCAATACCGCATTCAATAAAACGACGGGGATATTTTTTGGCAAAATCACTTAAGTGTAAAGATGATTTTAAATCCATACTAACAACATAAATATTTTTGTTAGTTTTAGCTAATTTGACTAATGTACTTCCAAAAGCACGACGAATGGATTGATTATCAGTTGATTTCATTTTTTTAATAATTGATTTTTAGCTTTTAAATATAATTTTTCAGATAATTGTTTAATATCGTGATATTTAAAATTATTTTCTATGAAAGAAATTCCCTTACCCAAGGTAGTTTTAGCAATGATACAAACTGGATAATCAGTATTATTTTTTGATTGTCGTAAAACTTTAATTAATTTTGAAAGATTATGACCATCGATAGTAGTAACCGTCCAACCAAATTGAATATATTTGGCGGCTAAATTTTTTAAAGGCATAATTTGATCAGTAGTGCCATCAATTTGAAGACCATTACAATCAATAATATTAATTAAATTACCTAATTTATATTTGCTAGCGAACATGGCCGCTTCCCAAATTTGACCTTGTTGTTGTTCACCGTCAGTGGTAAGACAAACAGTGAAGTGTTGAGGGTCACCAAGTGCCAATCCAGCGGCAAAAGATAAACCTTGACCAAGAGATCCAGAAGAATACTCTACTCCAGGAATATCTTTTGAAACATGACCTTGTAAAATAGAATTAAAATCAGTATAAGTTGAAAGTAACTCTTTTGAAAAATATTTTTTTGAAGCCAAAACAGTGTAAAGAGCACAAGCGAGATGACCAGCAGAAAGAATAAAATGATCTTTTTTAAAATTAAAAATATCTGAGTGATAGAGGGAAATTAAAATATCGAGAGATGAAAGAGAACCACCAATATGACCACTACCAGACTGGTAAATCATATCGAGTAAATCCAGCCGAAGTTCTTTTTTAAGATAATCTAAAGGTGAACTAAATTGAAGCATTAATTAAGTATAAACTAAATTAGTATCAAGTAATTAATATTAAGTATCTGGTATAAAAACAAAACAAAAAAATAAATAAGTTATAATACGTGATAATGGAAGATTGTTATAAAAAGTATGGTTTTGGGTTGAAAAAATATATCAGCCAAAAAATTAATGACGAAGGAATAGTAGAAGAATTAGTTAATGATGTGATGTTGGCGGCAATAAATTCTGGGGAAACTTTTGAAGGTAGATGTAGTCAATTTAGTTGGCTTTGTAGTATTGCTAACCATAAAATAATTGATTATTATCGAAAGAAAAAAATTAAAACGATTTTATTTTCAGTTAGTCCAGTATTTGAAGAAATCGCCGATAAGGCTTTAACACCAGAGAGGGATGTCCTTAAAAATGAATTAAAAGAAGAAATTAAAAAAACTTTTAAAGAAATGAAGCAGGGTTATAGAAATATATTACGACTTAAATATTTAGAGGGATGGAAAGTCGAAGAAATTGCTAAAAAAATGAATACCACTATAAAGTCAGTAGAGTCGACTTTGATAAGAGCTAAAAAAAAATTTAGAGAAAATTGGGCTTATGATAAAAAAAAGAATTAAAAATATTTTTAAACTAACAATATTAATTGCAGCAAGACAAATTTGGAAATTGTTATGTAACCTATATCACCTAATAACAGAACCAATTTTGACGATAAAAACTTTAATTAAAGAAAAAGATAAATCGCAAATATTTTTGATAACTATGATGGTTTTAGCACCAATAATTGTTTATTCTTTGGCAAGAATTATTTGGGATTATTATCGTTATGGATTAATAATCAGAGATGTAGGAATGTTTTTTGGAATGTCGGTAACTTTTGAAATAATATCTTTGTTATATGTGGGTTTTTGGATATTTAGATCAATAAAAAGAAAATAATAAAAATGGATAAATGTAAGAAAAAAATTTTAATTTTAGGATCGACTGGATCAATAGGAACTCAAACATTAGATATAATTAAAAAAAATCCTAATTTATTTGAAGTAGAAGGATTAGCTTGTAACGATAATTTGGAATTGGTAGAAAAACAAGCAAAAGATTTTGGAGTAAAAATGGTAGCGATAGCTAACAAAGAAAAATATATTAGCAAAAAAAATTGGTATTGGGGAGATGAGGGTATTTTGGAAATGATAGAAAATTCAAAAGCAGAATTGGTGGTAATGGCGATAAGCGGAGCAAAAAGTTTATTACCAACATTAAAATCAATCGAAAAAGGAAAGAATATTGCTTTAGCTAGTAAGGAAGTAATGGTGTTGGCAGGAGAAATGATAAATAAAAAAATAATTGAAAATAAGGTAAAATTATTACCAATAGACAGCGAACATAGTGCTATTTGGCAAAGTTTGAGATCAGGAAAAAAGAAGGAAATTGAAAAAATAATTCTAAGTTGTAGTGGTGGACCTTTTAGAACTTTGGATAAAAAAGATTTTGAAAAAATAACAGTAGAACAGGCTTTAAATCATCCAAATTGGAAAATGGGAAAAAGAATTACGATTGATTGTGCTACTTTAATGAATAAAGGTTTGGAATTTATTGAAGCTAAATGGCTGTTTGGATTAAAAGATGAACAAATACAAGTAGTAATACATCCACAGAGCTTGATTCATTCGGCGGTACAATTTCACGACGGATCAATAATAGCTCAAATAGGAGACAAAGATATGAGAGTAGCAATTCAATATGCGATGACTTATCCAAATAGAATCAAAAATAATTTGACAAGAATTGATTGGTGGAATGGTCTTAAAATGGATTTTGATAAACCAGATTTAGAAAAATTTCCTTGTTTAAATTATGCTATGAAAGCTTCAATAATTGGAGGAACAATGCCAGTAGTTTTGAATGCGGTTGATGAAATGGCAGTAGAATTATTTTTGAATAAAAAAATTAAATTTGTTGATATTCCAAAAATGGTGCAACGAGTTATGTCAAAACATAAAGTGATAAAAAATCCTAATTTAAATCAAATTTTAGAAACAGATGTTTGGGCCAGAGAGGAAGCAAATAGAAATATAAGTAAATGATTTTTAAAAAGATAACGACGTAATTATCACCATGATTAAAAATAATAAAATTGAATATACTAGCCAAGAGTATTTAGAATTTAAAGATTTAACTGATGAAATAGAAAAACAAGTAAAAGAAGTAAAAATCAAAAACGGTTATGTGTTGATTTATTCCTGTCATACAACTTTGGCAATTTGTGTTAATGAAAAAGAAGCCGGAATTGTAAAAGATTTTAAAA
>CAZICU010000009.1:1265-35719 GCA_964537905.1 uncultured Gammaproteobacteria bacterium | reverse complement strand
ATACATCAACCGATTTCACTTGAACTAAATTTTCGGTAGCATTCTTGGAAGCATTGCCAGTAGAAACATTTTCAAATCCTAAAGCGACTAGTTTGGCTTTGAGAGTGGCGGCTTGACCGTTAATGTCGGTAGCGTTTAAGACTTGAATTTTAATATCTTTATCGATTTCAGCTATGGTTGGAGTAGGTGTTTCGATAGGTTCTTCAACAATAGTTGGAGTAAAATTATCGTCTGGTTGAGTGGTATCAATAATTTGATCTTGCTTGTTTTTGTTAAAAAAGAAATAAACTAAAAAAGAAACTACCGCAAAAGAAAAGATGGCAACAGCTATTATAGGTAAAATATTTTTTTTATTATTCATTTTGGATATTTGAATTGAACTATTATCTTTTGGATTCTTAATTATATCATTAATAAGCCCAACAACTGGTAAGGGAAGATTTGAACTAAAACCAAAACTTTGAACAATTTGATTTTCATTATAGGAAGTTTTTTCAACTTCGGTAGAAGTGATAATTTCAACGTCTCGAGATTCGGGATAATAAATTTTTTTGACCGGATTATTGAAATAAAGCTGAGCATAATTAACGGTTTTTTGAATATCAAGATTAGTTTTTTTGAAGTTGGCTGTGAGATAAATTTGATTATTTTTGGAAAGTAAAAGAGTGTATTCATTATTATTTAATGGATAAATCAAAAAAAATTCACTTAAAAAGGTTTTAGAAACAACTTTGGAAATAGCGGCAGAAACTGGAGTATAAGAATCAATTTGAATGTTTAGTAAAGATAAGTTTTTTTTAAGACAATCAAATTTGGTTTTATTATAAATGAGAGTATTAATTATGGTTTTATTTTCACCTTGAATTAGGGAAAAATTGATAAAGTCTGGATCGATATTAAAATCAACTACACCAGAAGCTAAGCCAATAACTTCTTTGACATCAATTGTTTCAATCTTGGTATCGTAAACAAAAGATTTAGTAATAACAATATTGTCTGGAATTAAAACTGAAAAAGAATTAATTTTATTTTGACGAAGAAACAAAGAAAGACCTTCAATATCTTTTTCTTCTTGTTTAGTCCAAAGATCAATATCTAAACTAAAAAAATTATTTTCTTTTTTGTTAAGGTAAATTTCGACTGATTTATTTTTGGGCCAGATAATAACTTTTGATTTTGAGAAAAAAGACATAATTAAGTGTAGCAAGTTTATAGAGTTTTTAAAGTTATCAAAAAATCCCCCGGATTTCGGGGGATTTATAATTAACACAAATATGAGATTAAATACCTAAGACGTAATCTACACAATGACTGGGTTTGGAGGTTACTTAATTTACCAACGTAAATGAGCGAAGGCTCGATTGGCTTCAGCCATACGTTCAACTTCCATTCTTTTGGCAACAGCAGAACCACTGTTGTTGAGAGCATCACTTAATTCAGCAACCATTTTTTCAGCAAAAGAATGATATTGTTTATTGGCACGAGAACGACAAGCAACAATTAACCAACGAATGGCTAAAGAATTTTGGCGATTACCACGAACTGGGGTGGGAATTTGATAGACAGATCCGCCAATACGACGAGGTCTAACCTCGATTTTTGGTTTAATATTCTCCATAGCCCTTTGTAAGACTTCAATTTCTGATTCTTTGGGAAAATCTTTTTTAAGAATTTCCAGAGCTTGATAAACTTGTTTTTCAGCAGCGTTTCGTTTGCCATCTTTCATAATGGCGTTGATAATTTTAGCAACCAAGACATTGTTGTAAATAGTATCTGGTTCAACTTTTCTAATTTTACTAGTTCCTTTTCTGGACATAAATTTAGTTTTTTAGCTATTAGCTTTTAGTAAGTAGTTAAATAATAATTAAGCGGTTTTGGCGCTTGGTTTTTTGGCACCATATTTACTACGTGATTGTAAACGACCTGTGACAGCACCAGCATCATATTTACCACGGATAACATGATATCGAACACCAGGTAAATCTCGAACACGACCGCCACGAATAGAAACGATACTGTGTTCGGCAAGATTGTGACCAATACCCGGAATATAAGCAGTAACTAAATTTCTATTACTGAGTTTAACTTTACAAATTTTACGTAAAGCTGAATGAGGTTTTTTGGGAGTCATAGTTTTGACTACAGTAACAACCCCTTTTTTGATAGGATTAATAGTTTTTGTAAAATTACTACTGATGGTATTAAAATTGTCTCGAAGAGCACCGGTTTTAAGTTTTTTGGCTCTAACAGTACGACCTCGTTTAATTAATTGATTAAATGTTGGCATATATTTAAGTTATAAAGTTAAAAGTTATAAAGTTATAAAGTTTTTGATCTTTTTTTTAATAAAAACCATAAATTATTCAGCAGATTGGTTTTTACTTACTGGAATGAGACGTCCGATAATAACATTTTCCTTGAGACCAATCAAGTCATCGACTTCGGCAATTAAAGAAGCTTCGGTCAAAATACTGGTAGTCTGTTGGAAAGAAGCGGCTGAAAGCCATGACCCAGTAGTAAGAGCTGATTGAATAAGACCTAAAAGAATTCTTTTACCTTGAGCTGGTTTGGCGTCTGAATTTTTCTCTTTGGCTTTTTCATTGGCGGCATTGAATGCGGCTAAAGAAACAATTTGACCATAAAGGAAAATGGTATCGCCTGGATCTTCAATTTTTATCTTACCACTCATTTCTTTGACGATAACTTCAAGATGTTTATCTTGGATAGTAATCCCTTGTGATTCATAAACACCTTGGATACTATTAATGAGATATTTTTGAGCTGCTTCGATACCTTTGATTTCCATAATCTCACGAATATCGAGAGATCCAGAGGAAAGTTGAGTACCTTTGGCAACTAAATCACCGTCAGCAACTAATAAATTAGCGTTTGAAGGTAAGATATAAGTAATATTTTTAGTAACTTTATCATCGTCTTTACCACTAAGTTTAATTTCGTAGCCATCAATATTTTCCTTAACTTTTACTTTACCTGAAATTTCGGCTAAAGGTGAAGGAAGTTTGGGCATACGAATTTCGAAAAGTTCTTGAACACGAGGTAATCCTTGAGTAACGTCGACACCAACGACACCTCCAGTGTGTTTGGTACGAAGAGTAAGTTGAGTACCTGGTTCACCAACTGATTGAGCACCAATAACACCAACTGGAACACCAATATCAACTGTTTTTCGAGTTGATAAATCCCAACCATAACAATGACGACAAAGACCAGTTTCAGCAGCACAAGTTAATGGAGAACGAACATCAACTGATTGGACTTCAGATTTTTCAATTGATTTAACACCTTCATCATCGATAAGTTCGCCTTTGGATAAAATTACTTTCTTGGTTTTAGGATCGATAATATCATTAGCTAAATATCGACCAAGAATACGACGCAAGAAATAACGTTCACGACCTTTATCGTTAGCTTCAATAGTAATAAATTTATCAGTACCACAATCGTCTAAACGAATGATTGAAGTGTGAGCGGCATCAACTAAACGACGAGTTAGATAACCAGCGTCGGCAGTTTTAAGAGCAGTATCGGCTAAACCTTTGCGGGTTCCGCGAGCACCAGTGACATATTCAAAAACTGACAAACCTTCACGGAAGTTAGATTTGGTTGGAAGTTGAACGATTTTACCAGTAGGATCAACCATAAGTCCGCGCATACCAGAAAGCTGTTTAATTTGATCTTTGGAAGCACGTTTGATACCAGCATTAGAAACAATTCTAATTGGAGAATCAATATCTAATGTGGCCCAAGTTTTTTCGGCAATTTCTTCGGTTTTTTCAAGCCAAACATTTTGACTAAGACGTTTTTTCTCATCATTACTAATGATGCCCATTTTATAATTATCTTCAATATCAGCAACTTGTTTGTTGGCGTTATGAATAATCTCTTCTTTTTCAGGTAAATAACCACAATCTTCCATTGATAAAGAAATACCGGAAAGAGTAAAACCCTTGAAACCAATATCTTTAAGAGAATCAATTAATTTAACTGTTTTAACACGACCAGCAATATCTAAAGATTTAACAACTAAATCATTAAGAGCTTTGGAACCAGCCATAGGATCATTAACATAACCAAATTCTTTGGGGAGAATTTTATTAAACCAGATTCTACCAAAAGTAGTTTTAATGATTTGATTATTAATACGAACAGCAATAAGTTCTCGAAGTTCAATTTTTTTGGTTTGATAAGCCAATTCGGCTTCATTTTTATCCGAAAAAATATTTAAATCTTTATAACCTTCAGCGGTTTCCTTGATTAAATCTTGAGATCTAACTGAAGTAATATAATAGCAACCAACAGCCATACCTTGGGAAGGAATAGAGATAGGAGCACTATCAGCTGGTTTAAGTAAATTACGAGATGGTAACATCAACATTTTAGCTTCTTTTTGAGAAGCTTCAGAAAGAGGTAAGTGAATACCCATTTGATCACCATCGAAATCAGCATTAAAACCTTTACAGACACATGGATGAAGACGAATAGCTAAACCATCGACTAAAATAGGTTTAAAAGCTTGAATTGAAAGTTTATGAAGAGTAGGAGCACGATTAAGTAAAACATATTTATCAGCAGTTACTTTTTCGAGAACATCATAAACTTCATTAACTCGATGATCGATTAAGCTTTTAGCACTTTTAATATTTGGAGCGATACCGGTGGACATAAGTTCACGAAGAACAAAGGGCCTAAACATCTCCAAAGCAATTTCTTTGGGTAAACCAACTTGATCAAGTTTTAATTCTGGACCAACAACGATGACTGAACGACCAGAATAATCAACTCGTTTACCAAGTAAATTACGGCGAAATCGACCCTTTTTACCTCGAAGAAGATCTGACAATGATCGAGGAACTCTTTTTAAACTCTTTCTTTTATTTTTAGAACTTTTTTGAGCATCAATTAAAATGTCAACCGATTCTTGTAACATTCGTTTTTCATTACGCAAAATAATTTCTGGAGCACCAAGTTTGAGTAATTTTTTAAGACGGTTATTACGATTAATTAAACGACGATATAAATCATTTAAATCACTAGTAGCAAAACGACCGCCAGTAAGTTGAACCATAGGACGTAAATCTGGTGGAACAATAGGAATATGAGTTAAAACCATGGATTTAGGATTTATCTGATTATCATGCATTCCGGTAAGAATACGAATTTTGTACATGATTTTCTTTTTCTTGAGTTTTGAACTGGTTTTATTTAACTCTTTTTTGAGATTTTTTAGAGTTTCATCAATATCAATTTTATTTAATACTTCAAATAAACTTTCAGCACCCATTTTGGCGGTATAAAAAAGATCAGCTTTAAATTGAGAAAGATAAAAACTTTCTTCATCAGTAAGAGTACTTAAAACTTCAATAGTTTGAATTTTTTCTTCAAGATATTTAATCAAACTTTCAATTCGATTTTTTTCGGTTAAGCCTTTGTTTTCAATTTTTTGAGCATCTTGTTTGAGACGAACATCACGTTCTTCTTGAGCAATAAAAAGTTGATCTTTATTTTTAATTTTATCTTTGAGTCCTTTTTTCTCGTCTTCAGTTTCTTTAGTTTTAATTTCGATATTCTTTTTAGTATCAATATCTATTTGCTCGATTCTTTTTTGAGAAAGTTGACGTAAATTTTCTAAAGCTTCTTTTCGTTTTGAGTCATCGACAGAAGTAATTAAATATTTAGTAAAATAAACAACAGCTTCTAAATCTTTTTGAGGAACATCAAGAATAACTCCGATAGGAGATGGAGTGTTGCGAAGATACCAAAGATGAGTGACTGGAGCGGCTAAAACGATATGCCCCATACGTTCACGACGAACTTTAGAAGTAGTAACTTCAACACCACAACGATCACAAACTATGCCTTTAAATCGGATTTTTTTATACTTTCCGCAATAACATTCATAATCATGTGATGGTCCAAATATCTTTTCACAAAAAAGACCATCTTTTTCTGGTCTCCAACTACGGTAATTGATAGTTTCTGGTTTGGTAACTTCACCGTGAGACCAGCTCAAAATATCTTCTGGAGAAGCTAATTTGATTTGAAGACCGGTAAAATCGATCATACTTTTAAATTTAAACATTATTGTTCCTCCTTTAATTCATCTTCTAATTGAGCGACATCATCGGTTATAGTTAAACCGTTAGCTTCAGAGATAATATCCTCTTCAACTGGAATTTGAGGTCCAATATCTTCAGGAGTAATATCAACTACAGGAACAGTTTCTTCAGAAACTTCTTCTGTGACAGTTTCATTAACACCGACTGGAGAAATATCAAGACAAAGTCCAGCCAATTCTTTAGTAAGAACCTTAAATGATTCTGGAATAGCTGGTTCAGGGATAACTTCTCCTTTTATAATTGATTGGAAAGCATGAGTACGACCTTCGATATCATCAGATTTAAGAGTCAACATTTCTTGAAGAGTATGAGCAGCACGATGAGCTTCAAGAGCCCAAACTTCCATTTCTCCAAGACGTTGACCTCCCATACGAGCTTTACCACCGAGAGGTTGCTGAGTTACTAAAGAGTAAGGTCCGGTTGAACGAGAATGGACTTTGTCATCGACCATATGGACTAGTTTAAGAATATAACCAACTCCAACAACGGTTTTTTGATCAAAAGCTTCACCAGTACGACCATCAAAAAGTTGAATTTTAGAATTACCAGGTAAACCGGCAGATTCAAGTTCAGCAGCAATTTGAGATTCTGGATATTTTTCAAAAACAGGAACAGCATAACGTTTATTGAGATATAAACCAGCGTGAGCTAAAGTAGTTTCCAAAATCTGACCCAAATTCATACGAGAGATAACAGAAATTGGAGACATAACTAAGTCAACTGGAGTACCATCAGCAGTTCGAGGCATATCATAAGCTGGCCAAACACGACCAATAACACCTTTGTTTCCATGACGTCCGGCGATCTTATCACCTTCTTGAATACGACGGATTTGAGCGACATAAACTTTGACAATTTTATTAACTCCTGGATCAAGTTCATCACCATCATCTTTGGATAAAACATCAACTTTAATAACCACACCGCCTTCACCATTGGGAACACGAAGAGAAGTATCTTTAACTTCACGAGCTTTTTCACCAAAAATTGCTCGTAGAAGTCTTTCTTCGGCGGATAATTCTTTTTCTCCCCGAGGTTCGACTTTACCAACTAAAATATCATTTGGACCAACAGAAGCACCAATCATGACAATTCCATCGTTAGTTAATTTAGCTAACTCATTTTCAGATACGTTAGGAATATCTTTGGTTAATTCTTCAGAACCTAATTTAGTTTCAATTACCTGAGCTTGATATTCATAAATTTGAATATTAGTTAAAATGTCTTCTTTGACTAATCTATCGGAAATTAAAAATGAATCTTCATAATTTAAACCGTCTAATTCAGTGTAAGCGACTAACAAATTCTGACCAATAGACAATTCACCTCCATCAGTTGATGGACCATCAATGAGAAGGCTACCTTTTTTAACTTCATCACCAATATTGACAACAGATTTTTGGTTGTAACAAGTACCATAAGGTGAAGTTCTTTCAAATTTAGCTAAAAAGTATGTTTCAGTTTTTCCATCATCACTAATTTCACTCAAATCGTGATGTTCTATTTCGGCTTTTTTATCTAAAGTAACAACAATTTTAGTTCCATCAACATAAGTAACTTTACCTGAATGATTGGCTAAAACCGTACGATTCATTGAAGTGGCTACAGCACTTTCCATACCAGTCCCAACAATAGGCGCTTTTGGAGAAACTAAGGGAACTGCTTGAGTCTGCATGTGTGATCCCATCAAAGCACGAGTGGCATCATCGTGATCAACAAAAGGAATTAAAGAAGCAGAAGCACCAACAATTTCATTTGGAACTAAATCAATATATTGAACCTGATCGATTGGACCTTCAATAAATTCACCTTGATAACGAATAGGAACCCATTCTTGTTTGGTGATTTTATTTTCATTAAATTTAATATCTAGATGAGTAATAGGTTTATTGTATTCATCATCAGCATCGAGATAAAAGAAATCATCAGAAATAGTATAACCACCTTTAACTTTGACTAATTTTCTAAATGGAGCTTGAATAAATCCATATTTATCAACTTTTGAATAGAGAGCTAGATAAGTAACTAAACCGATATTTGGACCTTCTGGAGAACGAACAGTACAAATACGTCCATATTGAGAAGCATGAACGTCACGAATAGAGAAAGCAGCTCGATCACGAGTTAAACCACCAATACCAACAACAGTAACACGACGTAATAAATCAAGTTCAGCTAAAGGATTAGTTTGATCTAAGATAGCAGATAATTGGTTTGATCTAAAGAAAGTATTGAGAGTAGAAATTAAAGGTTGAGGATTAATCATCTGACTTGGAGCTGGTTTTTCTTTGGTAGAAGTAAGAGACATTCTTTCTTTGACCATTCTTTCAAATCGTGCCATAGCTGGGCGAAGAGCTATTTGAGAAACTATTTCTCCACAACGACGTAATCGACGATTGGCTAAACTATCGATATCGTCTAAACGGGTAACTTCACCTTTTTGAAGTTGAATGAGGTATTTAACAGTAGCAATTAAATCTTCTTTTTTAAGAGTCCAATTTTCTTTATTGGAATCATCAAAATTAAAACCAAATTTTTTATTGACTTTATAACGACCGACAATACCGAGTTCATAGGTTCGAGAATCAAAAAATCTTTCTTCAAAAAATTTTTGAGCATTTTCCAAAACAACTGGTTCTCCTGGTCGAAGTTTACGATAAAATTCTAAAATAGCTTCTTCGGAAGTTTTAGAAATATCAGCTTGAATAGTAGGAGAAATAAAATCACCAAATTCACTAACTAATTGTTTATCATTTAATTGACAGGCAGCTCTTAGAAGAATAGTGGCAGGAAACTTTTTTTTGCGATCGATACGGGCAAAAATAACATCTTTTTTACCAACGAAAAATTCTAACCAAGAACCTTTGTTGGGACGAAGCTCAGCATTGTAAAGAGTTTTACCAGTAGCTGGATCTCTTTCACCAGTGAAATAAACACCAGGAGAACGGACTAATTGATTAATAATACCTCGTTCAATACCATTGATGATAAAAGTACCTTCATCAGTCATGGTGGGTAAATTAAGGAAAAAGACATCTTCTTGTCTGACATTACCAGTTCTTTTGTTGGTTAAAGTAGCTTTGATACGAACAGGAATAGTATAGTTAAGTTCTTTCTTTTTGGCGGTTTGAGGGTCAACACTGATAGAATCATAATTAATCTCACCTAATTCTAGTTGCCAATTATTTCCGGTGTAATCGGAGATAGGTGAAACAGATTGGATAGTTTCTTTAAGTTCTCGATCGAGAAAATCTTTCCAGGACTCTTTTTGAATTTGAATTAAATCTAACTTAGGAAGGTTGGGGTAATTTTTACCCCATGAGGTTCTTTTTACGGAAGGCATCAATTTTTTTTAATTACTAAGTTCGGCCAAACGCCGATACGCGAGTTATGTACCAACCGCTCGCTTGGAATGGAGATATTTTACTACCTAAGTCAAGTGATAGCAATAAGTAAGTTTAAATTAAGGAATTATTTTTTCATTTGAAGAAGTGGCAGATTTGATGGCGGAGGTGGTAGCTGGAATAAGACTACAGTCCATTTCGGTACAAGAAATAACACCAACAGAAGCACAACTACAAGTATTGCAACCATCAGCAGAAGCAAATGATTCCCCTACTTGATAAGTATTACCATTTAATTCGCAAACTTCTTCATAAATAATTTCTGTAGGAGTGGCAGAAATATCATCGGTATTAATATTGGAATTATTGTTAGTGGGTGAATAAAAGAAAAGAAAATAAATCCACCCTCCACCGATTAAAAAAAATATAATCAAAGAAAAAAAGAAAAGTTTTTTAAAATCAAATTTAGGTTTTGATGAAGTAGAAGAAGCATTGTCATCAGTAAGAATTTTTTCAATTTGAGCTTTGATTTCTTCTGGGGTTTTAGTTTCATTAGTTGGAACATCTGAAGAAAATGTTCTTTGGGTTGATTGGTCAAAAGTTGGAGCTTCGATTGGTTTATCTAAAATTGGGGGTTCAGGAATGGAAGTTGGTTCATGATTTTCTTCTTTTGGAATATCAGATGGAATATCAGAAAGAATTGGTTCTGGTTTTACAGAAGCGGCATATTCATCAAGAATTTTTTGATAATCAGAGGTTGCCGGATTGGTTTGATTTTGATTTTTATTATCGTCCATAAAATAATATTCTCATTTAGATGAAAATATTGCAAATTTTAAAAAGACGTTTAATATTAAATTATGAAAAGAGTATTTATATGGTTAGTGGTATTTGGATTGTTGGGTGTTAAAGCATGTTTTGCAAGTGGTTTTAATCTTAAATCAATAGGTTCAGTAAATACTGGGGGAAAGCAAATTTCTCATTGGTGGTATACCTCTTCAAACCCAACTTTTGTAGGAGAGGCACCGACAGGAAGTACAATAAACATTAAAATAGATGGAATAGAAACAAGTGTTACAAGTGGTGCTAATAATGAATGGATTTACACTTCTGGAACTCTAAATAGTGGAGATCATAGTGTGACTATTACTAATAATGGTTCAACTATTAATTTTACTTTAACTATTGGAGCGGAAAATGTTAATTGGGAGGCAGTTAATAGTGGATCAAGTGAAACTTTACCAACAGTGGGAATAATAATGCCAACTATTTTGCTGTCATCGACAGGATTGGGTTTGGTGTTGGGAGCCAAAAAAATATCTAAGAAAAAATAATCTGATAAAATTGGCAATGAAATTTTTTATTAAAGTTTTTGGATGTATTCAAAATACGGCTGATGCGGAAAGAATTAAAGCTTTCTATTACAATAAAGGCTTCGAAGAAGTTGATAATTGGAAAAAGGCAGATTTAGTGATTATTAATACCTGTATTATTCGAGAATCAGCAGAGAATAGGGTTTATGGATTGATTGATAATATTAATAAATTCAATAAGTTAAAAGTAGAAAGTAAAAAGTTGAAAGTAATTGTAACTGGGTGTTTGGCGGGATTAGCAGACAGAGATAAAAGTGGTAAAAAATTAGCTCAATTAAAAAGAGATTTTCCAACAGTCTCTGAATTTTTACCAATTGAAAAAATTAGTTTTGAAATTGAACCATTAAGGGGGAAAACCGACGTGGCTTTAATTCCAATTAGTTTTGGCTGTAGTAATTTTTGTAGTTATTGTATTGTTCCTTTTGCTAGAGGGCCAGAAATTTCCCGGAAAATGGAAGATATTTTAAAAGATATTGATAAATCGATTAATGATGGGTTTAGACAAGTGATGTTAATTGGACAGAATGTGAATTCATATCTCAACCCAAAACCCCTCTTTAATTCTCCCCTTAAGGAAGGGGAGAACACTAATTACGTCGTACATATGGGGAAGAAACGACTTCAAAGTTCATTTCACATTTTATTGGAAGAAGTGGCTAAAAAAGATTTAGAAAAAATTTCTTTTGTGAGTAGTAATCCGTGGGATTTTTCGGACGAATTAATTGGAGTAATAGCAAAAAATTCAAATATAGACAGATTGATTCATTTACCCTTTCAAGCTGGTGATGATGAAGTTTTGAAAAAGATGAATCGTGGATATACTTCTGGAGAATATTTAGAATTAGTTAAAAAAATAAAATCGAAAATTCCTGAGGTAAGATTTTCAACTGATATCATTATTGGTTTTCCAGGAGAAGACGAAAAAGCATTTCAAAACACAGTGAAACTGTGTAAAAAAGTTGGTTTTGAAATTGCCTATATCAATAAATATTCCCCAAGAAAAGGAACATTATCAGCTAAAATTTATAAAGATGAAATCCCAATGAAAGAAAAGAAAAGACGATGGATTATCTTGAATCAGTTGATTAATAAAAAAGAATCTATTTAACTGTAACTGATTTAGCGATATTTCTGGGTTTATCAATATTATTGCCTAATTTCTTTGATAAATAATAAGATAATAATTGAAGAGGAATAACATTAAAAATGTTATCAACTTCATCGATTTTAGGAATTTTTATTAAAAAATCGAAATTGTCTTGATTTTTTTGAGAAATAGCAATGATTTTGCCACCACGACTACGAATTTCATTGATAGCACTGTTCATATCATTTATCTGATCTGGTGATAAAACAGCGATAGTAAAAATATTTTTATCAATAAGAGTAATGGCATAATGTTTAAGGTCACCAGCAGGAATAGAATGAGCATGTTTATAGGTTCCTTCAATTAATTTAATCATTCCCTCGTTGGCGATTTGAAAATTTTGAGATTTGCCTAAAAGAAAAATATCCTTAACATCAAAAAGTTTTTCAGCAATTTTATTAATTTCTAAATGGTTGTTTTTATCTTGAAGATAATCTTGAACCGAAATTGATAAATATTTAAGATTTTTAATGGCGTTTTGATAATCATTAGCAATGGTTTTGGCAAGTAAATAACCCCAAGAAATTTGAGAAGTAAATATTTTGGTAGACATAACACAAATTTCTGGTCCAGCATTAGCTAAAAATTTAAAATCGGATAAACGAGTCATCATTGATCCTGGCATGTTTACATAACTAGCAATAGTCATATTTTTACTCTTTGCAAACTCTAATACTTCCAGAACATCGGCAGTCTCACCACTCTGAGAAGGGGCAATAATAAGATCATTTTTGGTAAAAAATTTATAATATTCTTTGGCATTGGCACCAACCAAGCTAATGGCATTGATATTGGCAAAATTTCTTAAAAAATAAGCAATCTGAGCGGCAGCATTCCCGGCAGTACCAGAACCAACCGTATAGACAGTTTTAGCTTTTTTGATTGCTTGGACAAATTTATCTAAATCGTTTTTATTGGTATTAATGACGTGATTAATAACTTGAGGAGTTTCTTCAATTTCTTTAATCATAAAATGTTCATAGTGGCCTTTATCGACAATAAGAGATTGAAAATTAGCTTTTTTGAGTTTTAAATCAGATATTTTATTAGTTTTAAGATTTATAATTTGAGGATTAGAATTTAAAATAATTAATTCAAAATTATTAAGATCATAATATTGAGAGATATTTTTACCTAGAGACAAGGTGTCGGAAGAAATAAAATAACCATTATCATCTTTACCAACAATTAATGGGGAACCATTTCGAACAGCAATAATTTGATGATTTATAGAATCAATTAAGGCAATAGTATTTCGACCTTCTAATTTTAGAAATGCTTTTTTAATAGCTTCCAATAAATTTTTTGTTTTTTGTTGATATTCTTCAATTAATCGAACGATTACTTCTGTGTCAGTTTCCGATTCAAATTTATAACCTTTTTTAATTAGATCTGACTTTAATTCAAGATAATTTTCAACGATACCGTTTTGCACTAAAGCAAAAGATTTATCGGTGGAAAAATGAGGATGAGCATTTATTTGAGAAACTGAACCAGTAGTAGCCCAGCGAGTATGACCTAGAGATAAGTTACCATCAGGAAGATTGATTTTTTTAATATTTTCAATTTTTCCCACATTTTTTTGAATAAAAATTTGATTATTGTTTAAAACTGCAATTCCCCAGGAATCATAACCACGATAATCTAAGCTTTTTAAACCAGAAAGAACGATTTTTGAAGCATTTTTGAAATTGCCGTTGTAGCCATATATTCCACACATATTTTTTTGACCGGTTTTTGAAAAAAATAAAGATGACAAAAAAACCGGGAAGAAATTCTTTTTGGAAAAATGGCAATTGTATTATTTTCTCTCTGGACTTAAATTGCTTTAAGATTTAAAGAAAATATTGAGGTTGACGATCACAACCTAAGGGTTTCCGCAGATAAATCGATTAACCCTTGTCCTCGTATCCCTGATAAATCGGGGCCACACGCTCTTATTAATAAAGCCATTTAAAAGAACTGGTATAGTTTGACAAAATTAATTTTAAAAGTCAATTTATTTATAAATATTTGGCGATATTAAGATTATGTTCTTCTAAAGTTTTAGCGTAATACATGACACCATCTTTGCCACTAATGTAGTACATATAATCTGATTCTATTGGATGAAAAACAGCATAAAGAGAATTGTAACCAGGGTTACAAATTGGTCGAGGTGGAAGTCCAAGATTTTGATAAGTATTGTAAGAAGAATTTACTTGTTTAATTTGAGTACTAGTAACTGGTTGCCAATATTTGGTAATTGATTTATTTTGACTATCACGAGCGTATTGAACAGTAGCATCAATTTGAAGAGCCATATTTATTTTTAGCCGATTGAATATAATTCCAGAAATCATTTGTTTTGAATTAAGGGATCGACCTTCACGTTCAATTAAAGAAGCTAGAATAACGGCCTCAGAATCAGAAATATTGATAGTACTATCCAATTTAGCTTGATTAAATTTTTTCTCAAAATTAGTTTGAATTAGAGAAAGAATTTGATCGAGAGTGAAGTATTGAGGAATTAGATAACTGTCGGGGAAAATATAACCCTCTTGGGTTTTGGCTACTTTAATAAAATCGACTGGATTTATTGAAGAATCTTGGGGAAAAATATCAGTTAACTCCTCGGCTCGTAAGCCTTCAATAATTTTTATCCAATAATCAGTAACTCCGGCTTGAGTTAATTTGATAGCAATTTCTTTGGTGGTTAAATTGGATGAAAGTTTAAAATTACCAGCTTGAATTTTTTTATTTAAAGAAAGGCTATAAATATAGTAAATAAAAACATATTTATTTTTTATAAAACCATTTGTTTCAAGTTTTTGAGCAATAGATTTAATCCCCTCGCCTGATTTGATTGTAAAAATTTTATTGGTTTGATCGGAAGATAAAGGTTGATTATTTTTATAAAGAAAAATACCACCAAAAATACTGACGATTAATAATAAAGCAACAAAACCAAGAAGAGTTTTTTTAATCATCTAAATTTCATCAAATAAAGCTCGGCGATAAGTGTCTTTTTTCTCATCATGAATAAAAATACGACCACATTTACAAGTAACAGTTATTTGACCACGAACTGGTTTGGAAATCCCTTTTGAAAGAGAGGTACTACAACCAACACAACGTTTTTGAGATAATAACCAAGCTTGAACAGGAGCAATCAAATTTTTTATCATAATATATTTTAACTTATAACTCGCTGTAAAATAACTGCCGCAGCGATGGCATCAATTTTATTGTGGTAATCTTTTTGATGTTTTTTGTTGGCTTTAAAAATATTTTGAGCTTCAATAGTACTAATAGATTCTTCAACAGTTTCGATAGGTAAGGAAATATTTTTTTTGAGAAATTGAACAAATTCTAAAGTTTTTTGGGCAAATAAACCTTCAGAGAGCCCAACAAAAATCTTTTCAATTTTATATTGGATAATTATTTTTTTTAAATATTCAAGGACTTTTAAATCATTTTTAACAACAGAAAATGGTTCGATAAATCCATCAGTAGAAAGAGCAAGGCCAATTCTTTTTGAACCATAATCAATCGACAAACAATTCATAAATTAATTATATCAAAGATTTTGTCTATTTGATGGCTAATACAGCTTTAACAATAAGACGACGGAGATAAGTACCGGGAGGACTACAAGTAATAACAGTAAGATTTCTGTTGTCATAGCGTTGCTCTAAAACCGACAAATCTGTAGGTTTAACCTCATACATTTCTTCAATAATATATTTGTAAGTTGATTTATCATATTTAAGAACAATTTCATCGCCTTGTTCAAGTTTATAGAGGGTGGAAAAAATGGTGGAATAATTTTTGGGATTAAAAAATTGAGGAAGAACTGAATGACCAAAAATAACAGTATTACCTAACTGTCCTGGTAAAGCTGTTTGAGGATACTGAATTAAACTTTTTGTTAAATCCATACTCCCAAGAGTAACTAAAGCATCGGTAATTTTTAATTTTGGAATAGAAAGGTAATAAATCGAATTATTAATATCAGTTGTTTGATTAATTAAACTAGAAGTAGAATTAGAATTAACAAACCAATTAGAGAGTTGAGTGTAATCAGTAGTATCTTGGCTGATAATCGATTGGTTTTGTGATTGATCGGATAAAGGATCAATAATTTGTTTAAGTTTATTAGAATAGGTTAATTGAAATTTTAAAATAGGAAAAACGACAGAAATTAAAAGTGAAAAACCGACAAAAAGTAAAACAAAAATTATAACCTTCTTCCGCTTGGGTAACTTAGGTTTCTGGGGTGGTTTTTTTTTAAGATAAATATAACTCACAAATTTTCTGATTTAATTTCAATAGTGATATTTTTTGGATTAAAAGGCAATAAAGGAAGATTATTTTCAATATTAAAATCATAGGCTCGAGTAACAAGTTTTTTAATAGTATTTTCAGCTTGTTTAATAGTTTTAATTGAAAGAGTTTTTTGTAAAGCAGTAATATCAACTTTGGGTAAAGATTGACCAGAAATATTTAAAGAGGCAGTTGCTTGATTTGAAGAAATTTTACTGACTTTAAAATTTAAAGAATAAGAGTCGGGGTTTAAGTTGATTTTATCAAAATCGACTTGATCAGAAAGAAAATGTTTAATTATTTCTTCTTTGACTGAAGGTGAAATAGTAAAAACAGAAACTGAAGCAGTAACTGTACCTGATAATTCTTCGGCGGCCTCACCAACTTCTCGACTAAGATCAAGAGGACTTTGGTCGCTTTGAATAGTTTCTTTGATTATGCCAAAAACACTACCTAATGTTTGATTTATTTTATTTTCAACTTCTCGATTAATTCCTTGGTCTATTTTTGATTGAATATTGGTTTTATCAGCTTGACTCACAGCACTGATTTGTTCTTTGGTACCACCACTAAAATTTGTTTCTGCTTTAGCAATAAGAGAAGTATCAGGATAATCTTTAAAATTTAGTTGAGATCCAGAAGAAAGGTTGAATTCTGGACCAATATCTAAAGCGATCGCTACAGTTTTTGTTTGACCTAAAGTAATTACTCCTTTGTCTAAATCAGAACTACTAGCAACGACAGAAACAGCCGTGGTTAATTCATATTTTTTACCAGATTTATCAGTTAAAATTGATCCTTTGGGAATATTTTGAATTTTATCAAGTTTGTTATAAATAACAATTTCTCCTTTGGCTTTTTCACCAATAGTTTTTTGACCAGTAGTTTGAACTACCTCTTTGATATCAACATCAAAAACTTCTTTTTTAACAGGAATAACAGCTGAAGAAATATCTGAATTAACAGCATCTGTTTTAAGAGTAACAGAGATTGTTTTATCAAATTTATAAGGAGTGGTAAATAAAGTAACTTTGGCGGAAGCAAAGACAAAAGGAATTAAAGATAAAAAAGGCAAAATAATTAAAATTATCCAAAAAATATTAAAATTAATTTTTAATTTAAAAGGCTTATTTTTTTTAAAAAAATTAAAAGAAAATTTCTTTTTTAAAAGTGGTTCTTGAGGTAAAACTGGAGGTAAAATAATTGGCGGATCAAAAGGATCAAGATTTGGTTCGGGAATTTGAGGGGCAATAATTTCTTCTTCGGTTGAAATTTCTGATTGTTTTTCTGTTTCAATTGGGACAAAATTAAAACCTAAATCTTGAGGAGAAGCTTCTATAAGTTTTAATTCTGTGTCGTCTGGTAAAGTTGGTTCATCAACAGAAATTTCTGAAACTTGAGAATCAACTTCAGTCTCATTTGAATCAGAAAAATCTGGTTGATAATTTAAATCAGTTTTGATCGAATCCTGAGATATTTGAGAAGAAATGACTCGAACAAAAATAGTAATTAAGTCATTGTCACTATAAAGAGAAATGTCTGGAAGATGAAGAAAAGTTTCAATATTTTTTTTACCTAACCAGGGGTAATTTTTTAATGAGGTAATTAAATCATTAGTTACTTGACCGAAAAAAAATATTTGAGGTGGCAAAGTTGATTCAGTTCTTAATTCTAGTAAAGTTGATTCGAGTAACTGACCATTGAACTCATTTGAAAAAGATTTACGAATTCTTTCTTTGATATGACCAAGATAGACTAATGAAAGATAAAACTCATTTTGATTAAGATAAACCAAAATAAAACTAGAAGGAAAACCATCTGCTTTATTTGAATCTTCAACAAGAGCCTCATCTTCAGCTAAAAAACCACTTGGAGTAAATGATAATTTTTTACAAAGATCTTTGATGTACTTACGTTTTTGGGGCAAAATTTTAGCATCACTGCCAACCCAAAAAGGAGGAACAACAAAGGCGGCGATTGATGGTTCTTCTGCTTCAGTAATATTAGCATTAAGAGAAGCAACAGAAAGAGATTCGTCAACAGAAGCAATTAAGACATCACTATTATCACCATCCCAATCTTTTGGAGGACCAACAGAAACAACTTGAAATTTACCTTGAGAATTAGAAGCCAAAGAAACTGAGACTTGATTTTCTCTGATATAAATTAACCAAAACTTATTTCCCTCCATAATATAAGAATACTATGAAAAGGCGAAAAATGGATTAATTAAGGACAATGTAGATTTTTTAAGAAGATGTTAAAATGATTTTATAGATGAAAAAATTAGAGATTGGAGCGATATATAAACATTATAAAGGGACAAAGGTTAAAGTTTTAGGTGAAGCAACACATAGTGAAACTTTAGAAAAAATGGTGATTTATATTCATTTAGAAGATGGTTGTATTTGGGTAAGACCAAAAGAAATGTTTTTGGAAAATTTGGAATGGAATGGTAAAAAAGTAGAGAGATTTAAAAGAATAAAACAGGAAATATTAATAAAACCAAGTAAAAATTAGAGTTTTATTTTAATAAGGCGTAAATACGACGTTTACCAGAGCCAGCAGATTCTTCTTTGATAATTTCAAAAGTTCCTAAATCGCCAGTATTAGTAACATGAGGGCCGGTACAAACTTCTTTGGAAAAACAGTCATTTTGATCACCAACAGTATAAACACTAACAACGTCAGGATATTTGTTGCCAAAAAAAGCAAGAGCACTTTCTTGCTGAGCTTGAGTAAAAGGCATAGTTTTCTTGGTAACAACTAAATTAGATTTAATTTGCTGATTAACTAAATCAGAAACCTGTTTTAATTGTTCATCGGTTAATTTTTGGTTGTGAGAAAAATCGAAACGAAGTCGGTCGGTGGTAATATTGGAACCAGATTGTTGGACATGGTCACCTAAAATTTTTCGAAGGGCGGTATGAAGTAAATGAGTAGCCGTATGATATTTGGTAATAATTTCCGAATTATCAGCTAAACCTGATTTAAACTTACCAGCTGATAAAGTTTGAGATTTTTTTTGATGATCTAATTTACACTGTTGAAAACCGTCAACATCAAGAGATAAATTATTTTTTTTGAGTTCTTCTTGAATCATTTCGACAGGAAAACCAAAACTTTCATATAAAGTAAAGGCTTCTTGACAAGAAACATTATGCTGACGCTCAATTAATTTATTTATTTCTACTAAACCACGATTTAAGGTTTTTCGAAATTTATTTTCTTCAGCGTCTAAAATAGAAATAATTTTTTCTCGATTTTCATCTAATTCTGGATAGACACCAGCATAATTATCTTGATTATCCAAGACAGAATCGGCAATTTGGGAAATAAAATTAGTTTCAATTCCTAATAATTTTCCTTGACGAATACTGCGCCTAATTAAACGACGGAGAACATAACCGGCTTCTTTATTACTTGGTTCAACGCCATCGGCAATAATAAAAACAGCAGAACGAATATGGTCAGCAATAATACGGATTGAACGACAAACCCCTCCGTCGCTTGGCGCCACCCCCCCTTGACAAGGGAGGCTTATATTTTGATATTTTTTACCAGAAATTTGTTCTATTTTTTTAATGATTGGTTGCCAAATATCTGACAAGTAATTGTCTGTTAATTTATTTAAAACAGCAACGGTACGTTCAACACCCATGCCAGTATCAACATTATCTTGAATTAATTTTTCAAAATTACCTTCCTTGGTTTTGTTATAGTTTAAAAAAACATCATTCCAAATTTCTAAATAACGACCTTGTTTATCACCGGTTTTAAAATCTACTTGAGGTAACTCGGGATGAATATCGATAAACATCTCACTATCTGGACCACATGGTCCGGTAAGACCTGCTGGACCCCACCAATTATCTTCTAAAAAAATTATTCTATCTTTTGAAATACCAAGTGATTCCCAAACTGAGGCGCTGATTTCATCTTTGGGAGCGTTTTTATTGCCAGCAAAACAAGTGACAAAAAGATTTTTTGAGTCAATATTTAAAACTTTGGTTAAAAATTCAAAACTCATGGGAATCATTTCGGCTTTGAAATAATCACCTAATGACCAATTGCCTAACATTTCAAAAAAAGTATGATGGAAACCATCTCCAACTTCATCGATATCACCTGTCCTAACACATTTTTGAACATCAGTAATTCTTTTACCTAATGGATGTGGATCACCAGTAAAATAAGGAATCAATTGTTGCATACCAGCAGAAATAAAAAGAGTGGTGGGATCGTTTTCAGGAATTAAATTAGAAGAAGGAATCTCAACGTGTTTTTGGGATACAAAAAAATTGATGAATTTTTCTTTTAAATCTCGGGCTGTCATAGAAATGATTATATCAGAGTGTTATTATCTATTTGAAAAATAATTTTAGTGTGGTATATTACGCCTAATATGAAAAAAGAAGAAGTTTTTAAGCAAGCTATTATTATAAATAATATAAAAAATAAAGATGAAGTAGGAAGTTATGATTTAATAAAACACTTAGAAAAGGATATTTGGCCCCGAATTATTATAGGTTTGGACGCATTAAAGTCAAGAGGTGTTGTTTATGTTGATGATCCTAAAACTACTCCTGCTTTTATTTTAAATGATTCTGACCCAATACAACTAAGAATTAATTATAATACTAAGACTGACGAACAAGATTTTCCCCAGGATTTTTTAGATGTAAGAAAAGCAATGATTGCTAACCAAGCAAGTAATTTGGTTAATTATGAATATATTGATAATTTTGTTGACGGCACATCAGAAAAAGTGGTTGCGTCTAAAGATAAACAACCAAAGGATCCAATAAATATTTATTTTGGCCCAGAAAGTAAATATATAAGATCGGTGGTCGAAAGTATGGTTAAAGAAGAAGGAATACCAGTGGTTGGAAAATTGTAAAATTATTTTTTGGGTTTGAGAAAGGTTTTAGGGGCGGGTTTTTTAGTTTTGACAAAAATTGGGGTAATTTCTGATGGTTCAGTCTCAACAATTGGTTTAATAGCAATTATTTTTTTGACTGGAGGTTTTGATGGTTGAGAAGAAACATTTTTTGATTCATTTTGAGGAATTAAATTTTCAAAAAAAGATTTAATTTTTTGTTCTAATTTTTGAAAAACTTCAGTCTTATTATTTTTATAAATTATAACGGCAATAACAGCCCCAATAACCGCTCCACAAATTAGACCAAAAACAAAACCTGAGTTAGAAGAACCACAATTATAATCTGAATTACGATAATCACAATTAGTCATCTGTTTTATTCTTTTTATCGAATAAATTATTAAAAAAAGAAAAACCGTTTTTAAAACCCATGACAAATTCAGAAATAGAAGAAACTGGCTTGGCTACAGAACTGGTAATAAGATGAGTATCGTCAAGAATTTCATTGGTTTTATTGAGAGTTCGATTTAATTCTTTGAAGAGTTTGATTAACCAAATCCCCGAAGCAACAATAATGGTAGTGATAGAAACAAGACTGATGATGATTATTATTTGAGTTATCTCCATATAATAAGTATAAACTAATTTTAATTAGAGTGCTGAATTTATTGTTTTTTGTTCAACAGTAGTTTTACCATTTGGTGAAGTTGATTGAACAGTAATTATATTTTCTCCAGTGTTAAGATTGATTTTCTTTTGAAAAGAACCATCATTATTAATGATGATTAAATCATCATTAATTCTAATAGTTGATTCTGGATCAGTGATACCGTTTATTTCAATAGTAGAAGCTGAAATAATGGTTTCAAGAGGCCAATTAACTTTTAATTTTGGTGGTAAGTGAAATTTATAATATTCAGAAATTAGATAGAAAATAAAAATAGAAATAATTAAGATAATAGAAATAGTAAAAGTAGTTTTAGGAGTGAAAGAAAATGAATTTTTAAGATTTTTTTGAGCTTTATTTTTCTGTTCAAAATCACGACGAAAAAAAGCCAAGATGTCTTGGCCATTAAGGCCTAAATAATCAGCATAATCTTTGATAATTAAAGAACAATATGGTTCTTGAGGGTAACAAACAACTTCACCATTTTCTAAAGCTTCAAGATATTTAACTGGAACTTTTAATTTTTTGGAGATATCACATAATTTCCATTCTTTGTCGAGACGAGTGTTTTTGAGTAAGGATGAAGCTTGAAACATGTTTTAGTTTTTATTCAACATTATCACTAGGATTGTTGTGAGGAATTAAAATTTCTCTGGCTTTGGCTCCGTTTGACGGTCCAACAATACCCGCTTGTTCTAATTGATCTAAAACTCGAGCAGCTCGGGCATAACCAAGTTTAAGACGACGTTGCATTAGAGAAGAAGAAGCTTTACCGGAATCTTGAACAAGTTTGACAGCTTCGTCAAACATAGGATCTTTTTCTTCAAGAGTATCTCCAGTAGAAGGAGCATTTCTGGCAGTCTGATGGCCTCCAGATACAGGTTGAGAAAGAATTTGATTATCATACTCAGTAGTTTTTTGAGTCTTAAGAAAATCAATAAGATTATTAATTTCTTTATCAGAAACATAACAACCTTGAACACGAACTGGTTTGGCTAAATCTGGAGGCATATAAAGCATGTCACCTCGACCTAAAAGTTTTTCAGCTCCAGGAGAATCAAGAATAACTCGAGAATCAGTGACCGAAGCAACAGCAAAAGATAAACGGGTGGGAATATTGGCTTTGATTAAACCAGTAATAACATTAACTGATGGTCGTTGAGTAGCTAAAACTAAATGAATACCGACAGCTCGAGCCATTTGAGCAATACGACAAACATTATCTTCGACTTCTGATGGAGAAAATAACATAATTTCTGCTAATTCATCAATAAAAATAATGATATAAGGAATAGATTGGAATCCTGATAAATTATTGTAAGCTTCGATATTTTTTGCACCAACTTCGGTAAAAGTTTTATAACGACGTTCCATTTCGCTAACAGCCCATTTAAGAGCTGAAATAACTTTTTCTGGTTCAACGATAACTGGAACTAAAAGATGAGGAATACCATTGTAAGGAGTTAGTTCAACTCTTTTTGGATCAACCATAATCATTCTAACTTCATCAGGAGAAGCGCGAAATAAAATGCTATTTATCCAAGAATTAACGCAAACTGATTTACCAGAACCAGTTTGACCAGCAATAAGAACATGAGGCATTTTACTAATATCAGCAACTTTTGGTTTTCCGGCGACATCTAATCCTAACGGCACAGTAATTTTATTTTTAGCATTTTTCATGACATCAGATTCTAAAATTTTTCTGATAGGAACAACTTCAAGAGATCGATTGGGAACTTCAATCCCGACTAAAGCTCGACCAGGAATTGGAGCTTCAACCCGAATCATACCGCCTGGAGCGGCCAATGCCATAGCTAGATCATTACTTAAACTCATAATTTTGGCTAATTTTGTACCTAAGGCAACTTCAAGCGCATATTGAGTAACTGATGGACTATCATTAATTTCAGAAACTCGAGCAGTAATACCAAATGAATCAAGAGTTTGTTCGATAGTTCTGGCATTTTTACCAACATCTCCCCTATCAGCTTTACTACCTGGAGTGTTATCAAAAATATCAATTGAAGGATATTCCCATATTTGATTACCAGATGAACTAAGAACTGAAGTATTGGTAGTGACAAAATTGTTTGGATTGTTAGATTTTAAAATTGGTGGAGTGTTAGCGACATTAAAATCATCTTTAGTTTCTTTTTTAGGTTCATTTTTAGATTCAGCATTAGCAAGTTCTGATTGAAAGACTTTATTTTTATTTTTTGCTTCAGCTTTAGCTTTGATTTTTTGAGCACTACCAACAGAATATTTTTTAATTAGATTAAAAACAGCGATAAAAAATTTAACAATTTGAGCAACTGAAGTATCAAAAAGAATAACAAAACCAACAATAAAAGAAAAAATAAAGATGATAGTACTAGGCAACTTTCCAAACAAAGAAATGAGTTGATTAAAAAAGAAAATTCCAGAAATTCCTTGTTGGAACAAAGAAATCATAGCGATAAACATAATTAAAAAACCTAAAAAAACATTTAAGTCTTTTAAAGGAGTTTTAATTTTGGCAAATAAAAATGAGGCTAAAAATAAAAGGAATGGAATAAGAACAGCTCCAAAACCGAAATATTGAACTAAAATATTATTGATAGTCAGAGGAATTGGACCAGTTTGCAGAAAAGAAAAAATTGAAATTACAGTTAAAATTAGAAAAAAAATAAAGAATATAGTTTGAATAGTCTCAGGTTTAAGTTTGAGACTAGGAAGAACTGTTTTCTTTTTTCGACCACGTTTAGCCATAAATACAGTATATAGTATTTAGTATTGAGTATTAAGTATTTGATATTAACTTAATACTTTTTTAAGACATCTTTTAGGCTAAGTATTTGAGAATTAGCTTCATTTCTTCTTTTTAACTCAACTCCACCTTTCTCTAAACTACGTTTACTGATGACTAATCTGGTAGGGATACCAATAAGATCAGCATCGGCAAATTTGGCACCAGCGGTGACATCGAGACGATCATCAAAAAGAACTTCAATATTTTTATCTAATAATTTTTGATATAAATTCTCGGCTTGTTTTTTAATAGCTTCATCAAATAAATCAAGGCCAACTAAATGAATTTGATATGGAGCGACAGATTCTGGCCAAATAATACCCTTATCATCGTGATGAGTTTCAATAATGGTAGCCAAAGCACGACCAATTCCAATACCATATGAACCCATGTAAATTTTTTTAGGCAATCCATCTTTGTTAATAAAATTAATATTCATAGGATCACTGTAAACATAACCAATATTAAAAATATGACCAAATTCGATGGTTTTAATAAATTTTAATTTAGATTTTTGACACATTGGGCAAAGATCACCTTCTTGAGCTTCAGCAATATCACCGAAAAATTGACACTCAAAATCACGACCATAATTAACATTAATAGAATCAGTATTTTTTTCCTTTTGGCCACCGATAAAATTATGAACAGTTTTTAAAGACAAATCCCCAGCATAAACAGCTTTATGACCCCAACAATGAACCCATCCTGATTTGGTACCAATAGATTTTAAGTCGTCATCAGTGGCTGGTACAAGCTCACCTTTGGCACCAACTAATTTGGCTAATTTTGCCTGATTTACAGATAAATCACCTCTGACAACTCCAATGATAATCGTACCATCAGCGTCTTTGTAAACAACATTTTTTAAATAAAATTCTTTGGATTTACCATAGTTCTTTATATTATCTTCCATAGTCAAAACCCATTCTGGTTGAGAAACAGTTTCCATTGGTTTTATTTCTTCATCAAGATTAATGTCTTGGCGAATAAATTCAGCTTTTTCTAAATTGGCAGTGTAGCCACAGTCACACTTAGCAACAGTGTCTTCACCAACATCAGTTTCGACCATAAATTCGTAAGATTGTTGACCACCTATAGCTCCACTATCGGCTTCAACCGGAATAGTATTTAAATCTAAATCTTTGGCAATATTTTCATAAGCTTTTTTGTATTGATTAAAAGTTGTCTTTAGACTTTCTTCGTTTTCATGAAAAGAATAAGCATCTTTCATAACAAATTCACGAACACGAAGAAGACCGCCAGTCGGACGGGCTTCATCTCGAAATTTTTGAGAAAATTGATAAATGTTAATTGGTAAATCCTTATAACTGGGACTAAATTGATCAACTAAATCTAGCATAACAACTTCAGCGGTGGCACCAAGGGTAAATTCGACATCGTTGCGATCTTTTAGAACCATCATAGATGAACCAAATTTTTTATCACGGTTAGCTTTTTGCCAAAGTTCAATGGGGTGAAGAGTAGGAACAATTAATTCTTGAGCCCCAGTTTTTTCAACTTCTTTTCGAATGATATTTTCGATTTTTTTAGAAACTCGGTAACCTAAGGGTAACAAAGAATAACGACCAGCAGCTAATTGACGAATAAAGCCACCTTGAAGAAGTAATTTGTGACTAACAGCAGAAGCTTGGCTACTGACAGTTTTACTGGTTTTACCGAAAAGTTGTGAGTATCTCATGGCTTTATTATAGCTTATGATTTTATAAAATATTTATTTTATTCTTAATTTCGGGGTATAATCAGGAATATGGAAAAAAGACAACGTTGTGATATTTGTACCTCTGGTACTAAATTTTGTTTTATCGAACAAGTAAATGTGATTGTTGATATGTTAGAATCAGAGTCAAAAACAGATCCTGATGGAATTTACAAAAGAGCGGTTGGTGCAAATGAGGAATTAGACAAACTTAGAAATAAATATAGAGAAACTGATGGTAAAAGTACAAGTTGTCCTGGGGTAAATTACGATCCAAATTTTATCGGAAGAAATTTATTATAAAATTTATCTTTCTCCCAATTTATAACATTATTTTGAATATAGTTTTTGGTGGTAAAATATTGTTTTTTATCTTTGACAATAATGTCGTGATAACGTGGTTGCCAGGCAAAGAAAACTGTTTTGGGATTGATTTGACGAGTAACGGCTGATTTAAGTGAGCGGATAATTGAAGCGATCGAATTAGCTTTTGGAGAAATTTTTGAAAAGTTTTTGTTTTCAGTAGAGATATTACTTTGGTTTGTAGAGACGTAGCGCGCTACGTCTCTACAATTTACATAATTAATATTATTGTTGATTTGATATTTTATTTCCATTAATAAATGGATATGATTTGGCATAATGATATATTGATGTAATTTAAGATTTTTTCGTATTTCAAAAGTTTTTAATAATTCAGATTTAACAATTAATCCCATTTTAGATAATGCCATTTGGTGATTAATTATTTTGCCAAAGAAATTATTGTGACGATAAGTACAGATGGTAACAAAATAAAAACCAGGAGTTGAATAGTCCCAATTTGTTCTACGAGAAGATGCTACGCGATACCTTTCGGCAAATTTGTTTGGATTTTCAACTATTGCCATAAATAATTATGGCAAAAATTGAAAAATATTTTTATGATAGTAGAGACGTAGCGCGCTACGTCTCTACACAAAGATGGTTATATTTATACTTCAATCACTAATGGTAAGACCATGGGTTGGCGGCCGGTTTTTTGATAAATGATTTCTTCTATATGACCTTGAACTTCTTCGCGAATAAAATCAAAATTGGCTGGAGAACTAGTTGTTTGATTGAATTTGGTAATAATTTCTTGTTTAAGATAATTAATAAGATCAGTATTTTCTTTGACAAAAACAAAACCACGACTGAGAACAACTGGATCTTTTTCAAGTTTGCCAGATTCTTTATTAATTAATAAAACAACAGAAAACATTCCATCTTCGGCTAATAATTTACGATCACGTAAAACAGTTGTCCCCACATCACCAATACCAAAACCATCAATTAAAACTTTTCTAATAGGAATATGAAAATTAGTGTCGTAAGTTTTGTTACTATAAAAATTAACTGAAGCGTCAAAATCAGGAAGAATAATCTTATCTTCGGTATAACCTAATTTTTTGCCGACTTCTTGATATTTCTTTAGATGTCTAAAATTACCCCCAATTGGTAAAAGAAATTTTGGTTTAACTAAACTAATTAAAACTGCATGTTCTTTTTGATAGCCATGTCCAGAAACATGAAGTTCTTCTTTTTCACCATAAACTACTTCAGCTCCTAATTTGGAAAGAGTATCAATCATGGAATAAATATTGGAAGTAGTCCCAGGAATATAATCAGGAGAAGAAAAGATGACTTTATCCCCTGACTTAATCTTAACTCGGTGTTTACCCATGACCATTTTACTAAGAGCTGAATCGGGTTGACCAGCAAATCCAGCCACCAAGAAAATTAATTTATTTTCAGGAAAATTTTTGACTCGTTCAACTGGAATAATATCATTATCAGTTAATGTAAGATAACCAAGATCTTTGGCAACGTTAATAGCCTTGTCAACAGAATAGCCAACAATGACGATTTTACGACCAACACTTTTGGCATATTCAATAGCTTGAGACCAACGAATAATATTACTAGAAATTGAAGTAACAAAGACCCGACCTTTGGCGGAGGTTATTTCATATTTAAAATTTTCAGCAATAGAGCTTTCTGATGGTGACCAACCTTCATGATCAGAACCAAGAGCATCTGACATTAAAGCCATAACACCTTTTTCACCAATTCTGGAAATATGAGCTAAATCAGAGCCTTTATTATCAAGTGGGAAAACATCAAATTTAAAATCACTTCCATGATAAAAAATTCCTACGGGAGTAGTAATAGCAAAATGAAAAGTATCAGGAATGGAATGAGTAACTCGAATCGGATCAATATTAAAAATTCCTTTTTCAATAGGAAGACTATCTTCGTAAATATTTAGATTGGCTCGAATATTAACTTCGGTTAAACGTGATTCAATAAAAGCGGCGGCTAGACGAGGAGCATATACGGGAATTTTTTCACCTAAAATTGGCAGAATAAAACGCACAGCTCCAATATGATCTTCGTGACCGTGAGTAATAAATATACCTAAAATTCGGTCTTTTTTATCAATAAGATATTGAGTGTCAGGAATTTGAAGATCAACACCAAAAGCGTCTTCTTCGGGAAAGCCAACACCACAATCAACAATAATGATCTGACTTTTAGAAGTATCTCCATTAGGAATAAATTCATAAACGAACATATTTTGAGTAACATCACCAAAACCACCAAGAGAACTAATTCTGAGACAATTTTGGTTAGATTTAAATTCTCTAACAGGATTTTTTATTCCAATAAAATTGGAGACATTATTTATATTTTTTTTATTATTTATATTTTTATTTGTAAACATTTGTTTAATAATTACCACTGAGGTAAGAAAAATTTAATATTTGATTCATCGACAATAACTTGTTTTGATTTGCCTTCAAAAATAATCTTGGCTGATTTTCGACAAAGACCTTCAATATTTCTTTGCAAAGTGCGAACACCAGCATCAAAACCGAGAGGTCGAACAATTTGTCCCCATAATTCAGGTTTAATTTGAAGTTCTTCAGGTCTAAGTCCAGATAATTTAATAGCTTTGGGAAAAATATATTCACGACCAATAACGATTTTTTCTTCGTCATTATATGAAGGCATTTGAAGAACTTCAAGACGATCCATAACAGCAGTAGCAATACGACTAGTATTGTTACAAGTGGCACAAAAAATGGCCTGAGATAAATCAACTGGATAATCAAGATAATGATCAGTAAATCGGTTGTTTTGTTCTGGATCGAGTAACTCGACCAAAACACCCATGATAGTATTGAGCGCGTCATCAGCCACCCGATCGATTTCATCAAGAAGGATAACTGGATTATTACTTTTGACATTAATTAATCCTTTGATAATTTGACCTGGCTCAGATTCAGGATGAATTCTAGATTGACCACGAAGATAAAGCGGATCGCCTAGTCCTCCAAATGGAATACGAATAAGTTGCCGACCTAAAACATTGGCAATTGATTTGGCCATAGTAGTTTTACCAGTTCCAACCAAACCGACAAAAAGTAAAACTGGAGCTTTGATAGACTGATCAGGGTTTCGATTTTTTTGTAAAGCTAAAACAGAAATATATTCCAAAAGCCGTTCTTTGATTGAATCTAAACCATAATGTTCTTCATTAAGTTTTTCTCGGGCAAATTCAATATCTAAAATATCTTTAGTTTGAGAAAACCAAGGAACTTGAATAATATAATTAACGTATTTGGCCGCAGTTTGATAATTTTGCCAAAAAGTTTGTTCATTTTGAGAATTTATTGTCAGTTGAGCAAAAAGTTCATCAAGATTACTAATTAAATTATCAGGTAATCTAACGGATTCAATTTTTTTTCTTAAATTTTCAATTGCTTGCTGAGTCGTGAGGACATTAGTTTCCATATAAAAAGTATAGCTTATTGATTATTAATTTGGTAAGAAAAAACTTTGACAGGAAGGCCCTTGGCTCGGGCTTTGTCGATAGTATCTTGAGTTCCCTGATTTGATTAACTTGAAAGGCTAATAATTCATCAGAAGCATTAACGACTTCAGAATTGCGACGATAATAAGAATCTTTATCAACAATAGTTTCGGTCATATTTTCAATAATACTTTTGGAATTTTGTTTTTTGATACTAGTTAATTGTTCGATGACATCATCAGCTTGTTTTTGAGTGACAACACCTTCACTAGCTCGACGACGATAATGAGCCACAAAAAGATCGAGACTAACCGGCAGAAAAATTTTTAATTGATCAAGGGCATTGAGCTTTTTGACTTCATCAGTGGCTTGATAATCGACGTTTAAGACACCGCCAGTAACAATACCATTACCTTCAGAAATTATTTTTCTGACTTCAGCTCGGACATTGTTTTCGATTTCAGAATTAGTGACGCGCCAACTACCACTAATACCGATCCATTTAGAAACTTTTGTTGACATTATTAATTATATCTTAGCGGCGGGGACGACGATTGCGATCACCCATGCGAGAATCGAATTTGGCAAATTGAGGGCGTTGATCACCACCAAAGCGATCAAATTGAGCTCTTGACCCCGCTTGTCCTGAAGCTGCGTTGGGCGAAGCTGGATGAGCAGCTTTAAACTCTGGAGAACTTAATTTGATTTGATGATTATCGTTGAAACCGGCAATTTTGACTTTGAGTTTGTCCCCTACTTTTATAATAGTCGATGGATCGGATAAAAATCCTCCAGTCATTTCTGATACATGAAGTAAAGCTTCGCGACCAGGTAAGAATTCAATGAAAGCACCAAAGTTTTCAACTCGGGTAACAATACCATCATATTCTTCACCAACTTCAACTTCTTTAATCATAGATTCAATTTCATAAGCGGCATCGTCAATGGCTTTTTGATCTTGAGCGGAAATAGAAGCGGCACCAAAATCGTCAATATCAATTTGAACTTGATATTTTTCCATTAAGGCTTTGATAGTTTTACCACCACTACCAATAACTTCACCAATCTTGTCTTCGGGTAATTGGACTAGTTTAATTTTTGGAGCAAATTGAGAGAGCTCAGCTCTTGGGGCAGACAAAACTGATTCCATTTTGTCTAAAATTTGAAGACGAGCTTTGGTAGAAGCGACAAAAGTATCACGAATCATATCTAAAGTGAGACCTTCGCGTTTGATATCGAGTTGAATTGCGGTAATACCATTTCTGGTTCCAGTAATTTTAAAATCCATATCACCGAAATGATCTTCAATACCGGCAATATCAGTTAATAAAATATATTTATCATCAGTTTCGGCCATAAGACCGATAGAAATACCAGCGACTTTGTCAAGAATCGGAACGCCGGCGTCCATTAAGGACATGGTAGAACCACAAGTAGAGGCCATAGAAGACGAACCATTCTGAGATAAAACTTCTGAGGTTAAAACAATAGTATAGGGAAAATCAGCTTCGCTAGGAATGACCGGAACTAAGGCTTTTTCGGCAAGAGCACCATGACCAATTTCGCGACGACCTGGGCGACCAGTACGACCAACTTGACCAGTAGAAAATGGCATAGCGGAATAATAATGAAGATAACGTTTAGTGACTTCACCATTAGAATCTTCGAGATATTGTTTTTCAGAAAGTGGAGCCAAAGTGGTAACAGTAATGGCTTGAGTTAAACCACGTTCAAATAAAGCTGAACCATGAGTACAGGGCAAGACACCAGCTTCAACATTAAGAGGACGAATTTCATCAATAGCTCGTTTATCGTAACGTTTACCCAAAAGAGTTTGAGATCGAACATGATTTTTTAAAATTTCATCAACAGCGGCAATTAGATGATTGAAAGAAACTTCTTCGGATTTAATTTTATCTTGATAAATTTCTTTGACTTTGTTAATAATTTTTTCTTGACCAATCATATGAGCCCCATCAACCCCTTTATCAAAGAATTCTTTGACATCAGAAGAGATTTTTGACTCAACTTCTTTAATCAAATCAAGAGATGGACCAGCTGATTCAAAAGTTATTTTTTCTTTACCAGCTTTGGTGGCAAATTCGGCAATTTGTTTGTTGACTTCATCACCAGTAGTTTTGGCTAATTCGATAGCTTGAAGCATAAGATCGTTTTCGACAATATTACCGTCGGCTTCAATCATATTGACACCTTTGGGACCAGTACAAACTAAAAGATCAAATTTGGATTTGAGAAGTTCTTCGGCATTAGGGTTGATGATTAATTGATCGTTAACGAAACCCACCCGAACAGCAGAAACTGGACCACGGAAAGGAATATCAGAAATAGCTAAAGCAGCGGCAGCGGCGGTAAAAGCAGGAATAACAACATCGTGGTTTTTATCATTACTTAAAACAGTGGTAATAATTTGGACTTCGTTTAAAAAACCTTGAGGAAATAAAGGTCGAAGAGATCGATCAATAATACGACCAAAAAGAACAGCCGTATCGGATGGACCACCATCACGTTTAATCCACTTGCCACCTTTGATAATGCCACCAGCATAAAGTTTGTCAATAAATTCAACAGAAAGAGGAAAATAGTCTTTTGATTCGTCTAAATTTCCCATTAAAACAGTAGCTAAAACAACAGTATTGCCATATTGAGCAACAACTGAAGCATTGGTTTGAGGAGCGAGTTTACCAGTACTAAGGCTGATATGTTTATCACCCACGAGGATATCTTGTGTATACATAATTCAATGATAACTTAAATAAAATAAATTACTTCTTTAAACCAAGAGATTTGATAATAGAGACATATCTTTCTGGATTATGAATAGAAAGATATCGAATCAAACGTCGACGTTTAGCAATCTTGGTTAAAATACCACGTTTGGCCGGTGAATCGTGTTTATTTTCAGTTAAATGGCCTTGGAGTTTTTCAATTTCTTTGGAAAGGATAGCGATTTGAATTTCTGGAGAACCAGTATCACCCTTAGCTTGAGAATGCTTTTTAATAATCTCTTGTTTTTCTTCTTTGGTTAATGCCATAGATAATTCAGGCTAAAATCGGTAAAAATTGTAATATTTGGGAATGGCTACCCAAAAACCGTTTTTAGTCTAGGAGAGATTATAGCACGAATTTTAAACAGTAGGGATAGTGTTTGAATTTAATTGATTAGACTGAGATAAAGTCTCTGATTGTTGAGTAGCCCGAAGACAAAGAGCACCGGCTTCAAATGTTTCTGGAGAAACATTAATAGAAAAAGATTGAGTAGCCACACGAAGTCCAATCAATAAATTTTTAGCTGAGTTAATATCAAGATTAAAACCAAGCATTGGTAATAAGAAAGTAAAAATTTCAGAATATGGAGCATCTTGATCAACTAAATTAGCTTTGGCCCAAGGACGAATATTATTGTTAGGAGAAATTTGAATCCAATTACCAGAATTAACTATATTAGATTTATTTTCAAGCGAAGTTTCATCACCAAGGATAAAATTAACATCGGCAACCCCTGACTGATTAGCAACTAAAATTTGATTTTGAGTAACTTTGGTTGAACCAGGTTTAGTTTGGATAACTAAATTCAATTTACCGTTATCTTGGTTATAATTAACTGTTTCTATTTGATCAACAGGATAATCAAGAGTAATAACTAAATCATTTTGATTAAAGTTATCAGTTACCAACTCTAAACCGTTAAGTTTTGAATAATTTTCATCTGGTTTTTGAGGACAAAAAATTTTTGTATCGATATTATTTTTTTTGAGAGATAAAGCCAAAGCTAAACCAGAAGAAAGACTATCAATACTTAAATGAGGAACCACAATTAAAGCTGTTTTAGCGTTTAAGGTTAAATTTTTGATTTCAGTAACATTATAATTTTTCATAATTACCTGCTTTAATTATTTGCTTATTATAAAAATCTAAAGATTTTAGTAATTTTTATAGTGGATATAGCGTTACTATAGCCTTCTATTTCGTGTTATAGGCTATTATAACATCACCAACTTGAAAGTCAATGTAAGGTTTAAAAGTAATGCCACAATCACTACCTGATTTAATTTTTTCAACAATATCTTTACCTTGGCGAATCCCTTCTACTTTGGTGTCTTTGATAATTTTATCTTGACGCTTAAGATGAATTAAATCCCCTTTTTTGATTTCTCCTTTGGTACATTGAAGCCCGGCAATTCTAACTTTATCAATTTTAAATTCAGCTTTGATATCACCCTCACCTAAAA
>CAZICU010000009.1:0-1165 GCA_964537905.1 uncultured Gammaproteobacteria bacterium | reverse complement strand
GCAATTCTAACTTTATCAATTTTAAATTCAGCTTTGATATCACCCTCACCTAAAATAGTTTCGTCGATAGTAGGTTCAAGCATTTTAAGTACTTGAGCTTGAATATTTTCAATAATTTCGTAAATAATTTTTGATTGAAAAACTTTTACTTGACTAATTTCAGCTAATTTAAGAATCTGTTTTGGGGTATTAACATTAAAAGCGAAAATTTGGGCTTTGCCAGTTTCAGCCATAAAAACATCATTATCAGTAATGGCGCCAACACCTTCAGAAAGAAGATAAACATCATCAGAAAAACTATGTTTTAAAGCTTGAAGAGTACCTTCAACATCGGCTTTCAAAATTACTTTTAATTTAGGATTATTTTCATCATATTCATATTTAGCCTTACATTGGGATATAACAGGTTGACGTTTTTCTAAAGTAACGCTACTACCAACACAAGGAACTTGTTGCCAACCAAGAATTTCAACTGGAGTGCTTGGACCAGCTGATTTTAGGTTAATTCCTTTATCGTTAATAATGGCTTTTACTTTACATAAAACATCATCAGCATAAACAGTATCACCTAGATTAAGGGTGCCTTTTTGAACAATGATTGAAGCAACTGGACCACGAGATTTATCTAATTTAGATTCAATAATAAAAGCTTGAAAAGGTAAATTTGGTTCAGATTTTAATTCCATCACTTCAGCATTAAGTTTGATTAAATCTAAAAGAGCATCAATTCCTTGACCAGTTTTAGCTGAAACAGGAACGACAGCAATTTGACCACCATATTCCTCTGGAGTTAAACCAACTTCGACCAATTGACCTTTTATTTTTTCTGGAGAAGCACCGTCTAAATCCATTTTATTCATAGCAACAATAACAGGAATATCGGATTTTTTTATGTATTCGATACATTCTTTGGTTTGAGGCATAATACCTTCAGTAGCGGCAACAACCAAAATAATAATGTCGGTAATTTGAGCACCTCGAGAACGCATATCGCAAAAAGCGGCATGACCAGGAGTATCGATAAAAGTAATTCCTTGAACTTGATAAGCACCAATATGTTGAGTGATACCACCAGATTCACGCTTGACTACATCAGTAGAACGAATTTTATCTAAAAGACTAGTTTTGCCATGATCAACATGACCCATAACAGCCACAATTGGCG
>CAZICU010000008.1:0-38450 GCA_964537905.1 uncultured Gammaproteobacteria bacterium | reverse complement strand
CGGGTAGCGACAACATAGGCGTCTTCAAAAACATTGAGATTGTCAATAACCGTAGTTAAAGAGATAGAGTTAGTGCCGGCTATATCACTAACTATATATTGGGTACTACCAGTAGTGGCATTAGCAATAGCCAGAGTATCACCAATAAATAAATTGTAGTTGTTGTTTGACGGGGCACTTCCAGCAACTGTTTTGACGGTAATAATTGAATTACCGGCGGTATTATTATTATCAAGTCGAGCAAAATAAGAAAGTTGAGCTGAAGAAAGTTGATTACGGAGATTAGTAACAGGAGTGGATTTGATAGTTTTTGGATAAAAAAGAAAAAAACCGGCACTAATAATAGCAATTGTTAAAACAAAATGAATTTTGAAATGATTTAATTTCACTATATAACAGAATAATGTTTTTAATAAATGATTGCAATAATTAATTTATTGCTATTGAAAAAAGAGATCTTTTATATTAAAGTAGAAACGTTATTAATAATCCCGCTTTAGGCGGGTAATAAAGGGAGATTGTATGAATAAATATGTCTATTCTTTTGGCAAAGGTAAAGCTGAAGGCGACAAAGATATGAAATATATCCTGGGAGGAAAGGGAGCCAATTTGGCAGAAATGACCAATTTAGGAATTCCTGTTCCGGCTGGATTTACTATTTCAACTGAAGTTTGTCGATACTATTATAATAATGGTAAAAAATATCCAACTGAACTTAAAAAGCAAAAAGAAATTGCTTTAAAACAATTGGAAGAAATTACGGGGAAAAAATTTGGTGATATAAAAAATCCATTATTAGTCTCGGTTCGTTCGGGAGCAGCAGCTTCAATGCCGGGAATGATGGATACTATTTTGAATTTGGGTTTAAATGAAGCGGTAGTAAAAGGAATGATAGAAAAAACTGGTAATCCGCGTTTTGTTTGGGATTCTTACAGACGCTTTATTCAAATGTACTGCAATGTGGTAGAAAACATGGAACATGAAAAATTGGAACATGTAATCAATACAGTTAAAGCTAAAAAAGGGATTAAAGAAGATACTCAAATGAAAGCTGAAGATTGGCAAGAAGTAGTTAAAGGTTATAAAGAAATCTACAAAGTTGAAAAAGGTAAAGATTTTCCAGAAAATGCTCAAGATCAATTAGATGGAGCTATTGGAGCAGTTTTTGGTTCTTGGAATAATCCTCGAGCCATTATTTATCGTCAATTAAATAAAATTGATGAAAGTAAAATTTTTGGAACTGCAGTCAATATCCAATCAATGGTGTTTGGAAACATGGGTGATGATTGTGGAACCGGAGTGGCTTTCACTCGTAATCCTTCGACTGGAGAAAATAAAGCTTATGGTGAATATTTAATGAATGCTCAGGGTGAGGATGTGGTGGCTGGTATTCGAACTCCAAAAAAATTAGAAACTCTTAAAGAGGATAATGAAACAGCATATAACCAATTAATGGATATATTTAAAAAACTTGAAAATCATTATAAAGATATGCAAGACGTCGAGTTTACGATTGAAAACGGTAAACTTTTCATTCTTCAAACCAGAAATGGTAAAAGAACGGCTCCAGCTATGGTAAAAGTAGCAGTTGATTTAGTAGAAGAAAAAATGATTGATGAAAAAACGGCTTTGACTCGAGTTGAAGCTGACAAGCTTGATCAATTACTTCACCCAACTCTTGATCCAAAAGAAAAAGGTAAATTTAAAGTAATTGCTAAGGGTTTACCAGCATCTCCAGGGGCGGCTCATGGTCAAGTAGTTTTTACCGCTGAAGAAGCAGTTAAATGGGCTGAAGGTGGTAAAAAAGTTATTTTAGTTCGAGCGGAAACTTCTCCAGAAGATTTAGCTGGGATGAATGCGGCTCAAGGTATTTTGACCGCTCGTGGTGGAATGACTTCTCATGCAGCAGTAGTAGCTCGAGGTATGGGTAAATGCTGTGTTTCTGGTTGTGGTGAAATGTCTGTTGATCAAAAAATGAAAGAATTTAGAATAGTAACCGCTGCCGCTGAATCTTTGACGGTCAAGGAAGGTGATATTATCACTCTTGATGGTTCAACTGGTGAAGTCTTTTTGGGACAAGTATCAACCATGGAAGCAACTTTGAGCGGTGATTTTGCTACATTAATGAAATGGGCAGATAAAACCAGAAAACTAGAAGTTAGAACTAATGCGGATACTCCAAAAGATGCCCGAGTAGCCCGAGAGTTTGGAGCTCAAGGAATTGGTCTTTGCCGAACTGAACACATGTTCTTTGAGGAAGATAAAATCTTTGCTATTCGACAGATGATTATCTCTGACACAATAGAACAAAGAGAAGCGGCTTTGGCAAAAATTTTTCCGATGCAAAAGAAAGATTTCAAACAATTATTTGAAATTATGAAAGGGTTACCAGTCAAAATCCGTTTACTCGATCCACCTTTACATGAATTTGTCCCTCATGAAGATAAGGATATTAAAGCTTTAGCAGAAGAAATGGGAATTTCTTTTGAAAAACTCAAAGAAAAAGTTGAGTCTCTTCATGAAGCTAATCCAATGATGGGTCACCGAGGTTGCCGATTGGGTATAACTTTCCCAGAAATCAATCAAATGCAAGTAAAAGCAATCATTTCAGCCGCCTGTGAACTTTCCAAAGAAACCGCCGCCGCTGGTGCTTTGGCGGTCAAGCCTGAAATAATGATCCCATTAATTGCTGATGTGGAAGAATTAAAATGGCTCAAAGGTAAATTGATTCCAGTTATTGAAGCCACCATGAAAGAGTATGGGGTGACTTTGAAATATGAAATTGGAACCATGATCGAAATCCCACGAGCGGCAGTAACAGCTGATGAGATTGCAGCTGAAGCTGAATTCTTCTCTTTTGGAACTAATGATTTGACTCAAATGACTTATGGATTTAGCCGTGATGATGCGGGAAAATTCATTAAAGATTATATGAAAGAAAAAATCTTAGTGGAAGATCCATTCAAGAGTGTTGATCAAAAAGGTGTGGGTAAATTAATGAAAATGGCAGTAGAGTTAGGTAGAGCTGGAAATAAACATCTTAATGTAGGTATTTGTGGAGAACAAGGTGGAGATCCGGAAACAGTTAAATTCTGTCACCGAATTGGCCTTAACTATGTCTCTTGCTCACCTTATCGAGTACCAATTGCTCGTTTGGCAGCAGCACAAGCCGTCGTCGAGGAAAGTAAAAAATAACTCGACTTTGGCCTGCAAGCAAGCAGTAGTGGAAGAAAGTAAGAAATAGTCGATTTTTTTGTAGAGACGCCCCGGCGGGACGTCTCTACTATTGGTAAATTAAAACCTCCTCTGAGGAGGGGTTTTGGTGGAGGTGGATTAGCCTTTGACTGAGAGAGGGAATGATATTATTTTTATGTGGATTATTATCGACGATCAATTCGATTAAATGGTTTTGATTATTCAAAAAATGGGTATTATTTTGTGACAATCTGTGTGCAGAATAAATTAAAATTGTTTTGGAATAATGAAGATTTATTAAATAAAAGGGCGTTTTAAAAATATGGAATGAAATTCCAGATAATTATAAAGGAATTGAAATTGATGAATTTGTGGTAATGCCAAATCATATCCATGGAATATTAATAATAAATAAAAATGTAGAGGTCGACCCCTGTGTCGACCCAAATAAATTAGTAATAAATGATACATTAGGGATAATTATTAAAAAATTTAAAACATTAACCACAAATATTTATATTAAAAATATTAAACAAAATAATTGGCCAAAAATTAATAAACGTTTGTGGCAACGCAATTATTACGAACACATTATTAGAAATAAGACAGAATATTTAAAAATTAAAAAATATATTGAAATTAACCCGGCTATTTGAGATAGAGATAGAAATAATTTATCAGCAAAAAAATGAGATAACGTAGGGGTGCAATACGTTTTTATGGGATAAAAATAAATTTCGGTTTATTATTGAAATTGAGATATAAGTTGAAAGGTTTTATCTGGTGGTCCCCAGCCGTTAATTGATTCACGATATTCTTTGCCAAAAACTTGGGCGGTATATTCTTGGTCAAAACAAAAAGCGGTTGGTCTCATATAATGATAGCCATTTTCACTGTTACGAAAAAGATTGCCTGGAGGGAGGGGAATACCATTGAACATAATAGTTTCGAGATTAATCATCATTGGTTTTACATCCTGATGATGAGTTCCTGATTTGAGGTATTTTTTGCCGTTTACTTCAACAATGTAGTCGGTGGAGTCATTAACTGATGAAGAAAAATAAGTTTCTAGATCTTTACAGGTTCCAGTTTTAAAAGAAATTTCAGATTGAGAAACGGGAAGATCGGAGATTGATTGACGTTGAGAAATCTGTTTAAGGGTATTGATCAAAAGCGCTGCAGCTGGGTCTTTGGGGATTTCTAGAGATTTTATTTTAGAAATAAGCTGATCTTTACTATCAGTATCGGTTGAGAAGAAGGTGGATAGAGGCCGGTTAGGATCACTGACTAATTTAGCAATTTCCCGGCCAAGAGTAACGTAGGAATTGCCATAACGTTGTTCGGATCGATTAACAAGTTCGTTGCTTAAATGGTCACTGAGTTGGAGATGGACTTTTTCTAGGCTAGTAAAAAGATCAACTGCGGTAGGAGTAAACAAAAACTCATTTCCTGGGGGGTTAGATAAATCTAGAATTGGTTGCCAACCCAATTCAGTTTCTTCAAAAATTAATTCTTTATTATATTTTTTGATGAGTACTTTGTCTTGAGGATTATTTAGATCTAGAAAGATGTTTAAGTAGTATTTATCTGGTTTGTCAGGATTGATTTGATCAAGAGTGTTAGCAAGTTGTTGGTGTCTTTTAAAAAAACTATCATTGAGAATTATATTTCTAGCTGTATTCCAATCTTGAGGTGTTTTGATATTTGCTTTATAACTTATAACTTCACTATTAGATCTGACTGTTTCGATAATATTTGCTTGTTCTAATGAAGATCCACCTTCAACAAACCAACTAGAAATACTATTATCAATTTCAAAGGGATAATCATAAAGAAAACTACAAATAGATCGATCGTCTGAATGATGTTCTTTTGGAGGTGTTGGTTGGGGATAAGTTTCTCTTATTTGTCTGACAATATTTTCTCGTTCTGATTTAATCCAAAGAATATCTTTTTGAATAATTTGTTGTTTTAGTTTAGCTAATGTATCTGTAGTATTGTTTGGTTGTAAGTCTAATTTATTTGATTGACGAAAAGGAATATCTTTAAAATATGCTGGTTCATTGTCAGTCATAAATTAAGTTTAGCATTGATTATAAATTTATATTTATGAGATATAATGTTTTATGGTTAAAAAAATTTTTGATGATAGCAAAATAAAAGGTTTTATAGATTATTCAGAAGTGATTAAATGGCAGGGAAAAGTTTCTGAAGCTCATCAAAAAATTCATCAAAAAAGTGGTGAAGGAAGTGATTTTTTGGGGTGGGTGGATCTACCAATTAATTATGATAAAGAAGAATTTGAACGAATAAAGTTAGCGGCAGAAAAAATTAGAAATGATTCAGAAATTTTAGTGGTGATTGGAATTGGTGGTTCTTATTTAGGGTCTAAGGCAGTAATAGAGGCTTTAAATGGGGATGGAAAGACTGAAGTTTGTTTTGCAGGAAATGATTTGAGTTCTCGACATGTTGCGGCTTTACTTAAAAAAATTGAAGGGAAAGAAGTGTCTTTGAATGTAATTTCTAAATCAGGTACAACCACAGAACCAGCTTTAGCCTTTAGAATTTTAAGAGAATGGATGGAAAATAAATATGGAGAGGAAGCTAGTAAAAGAATTTATGCCACAACAGATAAAGAAAGGGGAGTGTTAAAAAAATTAGCTAATGAAAAAGGTTACGAAACTTTTGTGGTGCCAGATGATGTTGGAGGTCGATTTTCAGTGTTGACGGCGGTAGGATTATTGCCAATAGCGGTGGCTGGAATAAACATTGATGATTTAATGAAGGGAGCAGTGGTAGCCAGAGAAAATAGTAATAATGAAAATTTAGCCGAAAATGAGGCATATAAATATGCTGTTTACCGAAATATTTTTTATAGACAAGGGAAATCGGTAGAAGTTTTGGCTAATTATGAACCAGGGCTACACTATATTAGTGAATGGTGGAAGCAATTGTTTGGGGAAAGTGAAGGGAAAGATAAAAAAGGAATTTTCCCAGCAGCGGTAGATTTCACCACTGATTTACATTCAATGGGGCAATTTATTCAAGATGGTAATCGAATTTTATTTGAGACAGTACTATTAATAGAAGAGGATAGTGAAAAATTAATAATTAAAGAAGAAGTGGGCGATGGAGATGGATTGAATTTTTTGGCGGGAAAGACAATGGAAGAGGTGAATAAAAAAGCGATGGAAGGAACACTTGCGGCTCATATTGAAGGGGGAGTACCAAATTTAATTATTAGATTGCCAAAATTAGATGCTTTTAATATTGGTTATTTACTTTATTTTTTTGAAAAAGCTTGTGGTATGAGTGGTTATTTATTAGAAGTAAATCCATTTAACCAGCCAGGGGTGGAAGTTTATAAGAAAAATATGTTTAAATTATTGGGAAAAGTCTGAAATTGAAACGTCTTTAAGTGTTTTAAAGTGTTTTCGAATTTTTTGTATAGCCTTGGTTTCAATTTGTTGGATGCGTCCGTAACTTAATTTAAACTCTTCGGCTATTTCTTTGAGAGTAACTGGTTTTGGACCATAATGCATTTCTAATATTTTTAGTTCTCGCGGAGTAAGGGTTGCTAAATATTTATCTAATTCTTTATCTAATTCTTTACTTTCTTTAATATCTAAGATGTGGTTTTCTATTTTTTCAGTAAAAGTATCCTCTGATAGAGAAGAAAAGTTTTTACTACTCGGATAAATTCGATTATGAATAACACGGAAAATATCAATAGCATTAGGTCCAAGTTTTCGAGATCGAAGATAACGAAGTTCTTCAATTTCTTCTTCTTCTTTTTTTGATAAATTAACAATATTTTCATTAATTATTTGAATTATTTCATTCCAATCTTGTGAACGAGGGGTTCGATCGCATGTTTTTTTGAATTCATTTATGGCGAGAAAGTATTGTTTAACTAAAATAAAGTGTCTCAAACTTAAATTAAAATTAGAAACGATGTATTTTTTTACTTTTTCTTCGGTATTTTGATGGGCAATAAACTTTAAATTACAATCTCTTTTTGAGATGTCTTCTTTTGATTGCCAAATATTAATAGATTCAACTAAACTTTCAAAACCAATATTAAATAATTCTTGATCTTCGCCTCCTAGTCCTTTTGCATTTTGAAGAATAGAGTTGAGAGTAGGGAGACATCTATATATTAGCTCGAAGGTGGCTGATTCTTTTTTGGGTGGATTTTCAAGATCATTTTTAAGTTGAACAGCGTTTTTATACTCCAAAAAATAGTTAAAATCTTTAATACCTTCGGAAATTTTATTGAGTTTTTCAAGAGGATTATCACTGACAAGAAGAGAACTAATTTGGTCAGCGTAGTTGGTGGATTTTGGTTCAGATATAGAATATTCGTTCTCTCTCATAATGTTATATTATAATCTATATTAGACTTTTTAGCTATAATGAAAAAGATTGTTGACGGAATTGGGAATGTAAAATTTAAATCCTCTTTCCCCGATATTCATCGGGGTATCTCTCCTTAACAAAGGGAGATGTTTTGGTGTAAATTATTTTAATGAAAATTACTGAGTATAACTATGTAACTCAAAAAGGTCATCTTCGATATCTGGAAGAATTAAGAATTTTATCAAGAAGAAATAGAAACAACCCGACAAAAGCAGAATATATCATGTGGAGATATTTAAGAAAAAATAAATTTAGATTTATCAGACAAAAACCAGTGTTTAGATTTATCTTAGATTTTTATTGTCGAGAATTACTATTGTGTATTGAGATAGATGGTGATTCCCATGATAAAAAGAAAAATTATGATTTATTAAGAGATCAATATTTAAAAGCAGTAAATATTAAAACAATTAGATTTACTAATGATGAAGTATTAAATGATTTTGATTCTGTTTTAGAAAGACTTCTCCCTTTGTTAAGGGGAGATGTTGATCCGCCAGTTGGCGGAGAGACAGAGAGGATTTGAATAAAAATTAAATCCTTCCTCCCCGATGTTCATCGGGGTATCCTCCCTTATCAAAGGAGGATTTTATTTTTTTTAAATTATCTCCCTTTGTTAAGGGGAGATGTCCCGCAGTAGCGGGACAGAGAGGATTTGAATATAAAGGGGTGGTTTTCAGACAATAAAAAGGTGGGTTTATTTGATAAGAGGTTTTGGGTTTTTAATTTTAGAAAAGAGAAAAAAGCAGAGATAAATAAATCCGATGAGGGCGATGGGGGAAAGTGGTAAAACAAAAAAAGAAGTTGAAACTGGAGGAATATTGAGATTGGAATCTAATTCAAGGGTAGCGGTGTAATATCCCGGCCAAAAAGGAGGAGAGAGAGTACAACTTGATTGATTTTGACAATTAAATCGACGATAATAATTAGCGAGAACATTTTGAGGTTCAAGAATTAATTCTTTAATAAATTTTTGACCTTTAGTGATGGTGATTTTGCCAGCGGTTTTGAAAAAATAATCAGAATTATTTTGGATTTGTCCAGAAAAATTTATAGGAGTAAAAAAGATGTCTTTAATTTTAGGAGTAAGAAAGAATTTTTGGATAGTGCCTTTAGAGTCAGTTATTTCAGTATTAGAAACGCTTAAAAGGATATGAGAACCAATTTGTCCAGTGGTTTGAGAAATATTAGTTTCTTTTAAAGAAGGTAAATTGGATTGATAAATAAAAAAAGTAGCATAGTAATCGTTTAATTTTGTTTGAGGAGAAGTATTAATTTTAAGAACTAATTGACGAGTTTCATTAGCTTTTAGAGTAAATGGTTGACCGATTTGAAGATCAGCATTATTTAAAGAAAAAGTAATATTAGGGTTAGTAATTAAATTATTGTAAGTAACCGAACCGTTATCTCCCAAAGGAAGAAAAGGTAAAATTTTAGTGTTAAGAGTGATGTCTTGGGAAGAATTATTTGTTACTTGGTAAGCTTGAGTTAGGGTAACGTTGGGTTTGAGGACAAACTCGATTTGAGGAGGGGAGAGGGTGAGATTAAACATAATTAAGTTGAAAGTAGAAAGTTATAAAGTTAAAAGTTAAAAAGTAGGAACTAAAAATATTTTTTAACATTAGTATTTAGGAATGGCTATTAAATTAATAAGATTTTCGTAATCGCCAGAGGATTGATTTTGGGAAATATTAACTTTGTAAGTAATTCGAGCCAAACGATCTTTGACGGGAGAATTTTCCGACATAATTACTTGAGGTGATTCATTTCGAGAAGTGGTGGCAAAAGGGCGATAGTAAGTAGAATCAGAGAAATAAGCTGAAGTGCCAATATTAGTAACAACACCACTACTATTAATTCCAATAGCATTAAATCCAAAACCATATTTACTTGATTGAGTCCAAATATCAGAAGTTGAAATAGAACAAGAAGAGTCGCAATTAGTATCAGGGATAGTAATGGAATTAATGGTTTGGAGGGGGTGATTGGCTATGGCTAAAATTTCATAACCCTTACCTGAAGGTGTGGTTATGGTAATAATGTTAGTTTGGGTGGATCCGATATTGGGAGTAAGTGAACCAAAATCAAGATCTAAATCACTAATACTGAAAGAAAATTTTTCTAAAGAATCGTAAATATATTGAAAGCCTGATTTAACTATAAACCCAGAATTGGTAAATTTACCTGGAGCGTTTTGACCAACAGTATCGGTAAGCTGATAGTTAGTTGAGGTTTTTTTACCACTAGTCATATTAAAATTACCCCAATCAATATGATAACTGGAAGAGTCAAATGATTGCCCAAAAATTTTTGGTAAAATTTTTGGAATTTTCAAAAAACAAATTCCAAGAAACAAAATGAACAAACCCACCTGTTTGACTTTCGTCAAACTTCTTCCCTTAATCCTCCTTCGTCCCGCAGTGGCGGGACTACGGACGGACAAAGAAAGGGAGGTAAATATTTTTTTATTAAGTAAGTTTAAGTTGCCCTTTTTAAGATAAATGTTTTGAGCTTGTCGAGGAACAAAGGGTTTAGTCTGTTTCATCTGATTGTTGGTCGACTTCATTTTTGAGCTTTTCCGAAGAATTAAGTAATGATTTAGCTGAGTCTTTGATATATTTAATTTTATCTTTTTGAGTAGGTTGAAGTGGGGTAGAAAGAAGTTCAGAACAATTATCAATAATTTGACAAATGCCAGTTTTAAATTTTAATGAAAGCCACATAAAAACATTAGTTTCATTAATAGACATATCTGTTTCGATTTTGGTTTTATCTAAATATTGTTTACCAATAAACCAGGAAAGAGGGGTAATTAATAAAAGAGAAATAAGAGGAATCAGAGATTGAAGAGAATCGAGTGATTGACCCAAGAGAATAATTAAAGCTAATGAAAGACTTAAAGTAACTGTCGGAGGATTTTGAAAAGCAACTGTAAAAAGAAGAAAATAAATTAAAAAGAAAAAAGGAGAATTAAGCCCTTGAGTAAAAAAAATAAAAAGGCAAATTATAAAAGCAATTAAATGAAGAGAGAAATATTTTTTTAAAAGAGAAAGAAAAATAAAGACAATGGAAAAAAAAGAAATAATTTGAGGAATAAAATTGGCAAAAGAAGAGATAGAAAAAATATAAGCAGTCAGAGATGAAAATAAGAAAAGAAGGATACTAAAGATTTGGATCATTAATATAGTATAGAATAGATTATGTTAAGGGAAAAGCTGAAGAAATTTAGCTGGATTGATGGGTTGCTATTTTTGGGTATATTACTGGTGATAGTGGGAATTGGAATGAATTTTAAAAATAGTTTTTGGGAGAAAGCCGATTTTAAGTTAATGACAAAAAATATTTCAGTAACACCCCGTCAACAGCAGTCGCAGTTAGGTGAGCAGACAACTGTTGAGGTACAAGTTAATAGTAAGGTAGTGATTGATGTAGGCGGAGAGGTAATAAATCCGGGAGTTTATGAATTAAAAAATGGAGATAGAATTAATGAGGCTTTGGTAGCGGCAGGAGGATTATCGGCCAAAGCCGATCGAGATTGGGTAGAGAAAAATTTAAATAAGGCGGAAAAATTAGTTGATGGACAAAAGATTTATATACCAAATCAAGTAGAAAGTAGAAAGTTGAAAGTAGAAAGTGAAGAAATATTGGGTGTTTCTACAAATAATAAAATAGTCCGAATTAATACGGCGACAGTAGAACAGTTAGATACTTTGTCGGGAATCGGTCCAGCTATAGCTGGTCGAATTATTGATTATCGGACTAAAAATGGGGGATTTAAAGATATAAATGAATTAAAATTAGTGAGTGGAATTGGAGATAAATTGTTTGAAAAAATTAAAGATGATGTGGCACTTTAAATGGTTTTTGATTCGGCAATATTTTTTTTGGGCTTGTAACCATCGTAAAATCCACTCAGAGACTGCGCCCTGCAAAAAACATTGCCTGCATCAAAATTATTTTTATTAAAGTTGTCCTTTTAAGGGGAGATACTGAATGAAATGAAACAGAGAGGTTTGAATAAAATTTGGATAGGATTTTTTATTTTGGTTGGGGTTTTGTTTTACAAGTTTATAAATAAGGATAGTTTGATATATGTAGTCAATCGAAGTTTACCAGGGACAGAGGCAGGGTTATTAAATGGAATGTTGTGGGGTGATAAATCGGGATTTAGTAAGGATTTTTATAATCAATTAAAAAATAGTGGTTTGGTCCATTTGGTAGTGGTAAGTGGGAGTAATGTAATTTTGGTGTTTAAAGGATTGGTAGAAAACTTAGCCAAAATAATTGGACGAAAAAAGGCGATTGGGTTAGGGTTTGTTATAGTTTTGGGATATTTGGAGATAGTCGGTTGGGAGATTCCAGTGGTAAGAGCGATGATTTTAATTTCAGTAATGTATTGGGCACAAATTTTGGGGAGAAAATATAATTTAGTCAGAGGTTTAATTTTAAGTGGATTAATAATAGTATTGGCTTGGCCAGGATCAATAAAAGAAGTTAGTTTTTGGTTAAGTTTTTTAGCTTTTATCGGAGTAGTTACTTGTCCATGGAAAGGAATTTTAGCTTCAAGTTTTTGGGTAAGTTGGTGGATTAGTCCGATAATGGGATTATTTTTTGGGAAATTAAGTTTAATTGGGCCAATAAGTAATATGTTGGTGATATTGGTAGTGGAAGTAGTAACTATAATGGGATTTTTGGGGTCAATTATTGGAATTTTAATCCCAATTTTAGGAAAAATAATTTTATGGTCAATATGGCCATTATTAAAATATTTTGCAACAGTGACAGAGATGATAGGGAATTTGAGTTGGGTTAATTTGGAAGTTAATTTTAATTATTTGATATTGTTGGGGTGGTATATGATATTAATTTGGATAAAGATAAAATTAAATTTGACCCACCCCTGTCCCTCCCTGAGGGAGGGAAATCTTTTTATACCCCGCCCAGGGCGGGGTGAGGATTTAAAGACTTCTCCCATTTTTAAGGGGAGATGGTCTGAAATTTCGGACCAGGGAGGTTTTAAAATAGGGAAAGGGAAAGGTTTAGCCTTATGAAACGATTAATTTTATTTATAAGCTTAATTGGTTTGGTGGTGATGTTTTGGTTGACATTGCCAAAGAATAAACCAGTGGTGGTGGTTTGTGATGTGGGGCAGGGAGATGCGATTTTGGCGATGTACAAAAATAGACAAATATTATTTGATGTCGGACCGAACAACAAAAAAGTTTTAAAATGTTTAGAAAACCATATGCCTTTTTGGGACAAAACAATTGAAGTGGTTATTTTGACTCATGGGGATAGCGATCATGTTGGAGGGTTAATAGATCTGATGAAAATTTATAAAGTAAATAATTTTTTTAGTAACGGTTTATTGGATGAAGATATTGAACAAAAAATTTATTCAAAAAAAATCAGTCAAAATGATGTTCTTAGTTTAAGTTTGTTTAATTTTGAGGTGGTTTGGCCACCCGCTTATGTTGAAACTACGGTGGGCGAAGGAGCAAGTAATCTAAACTCAGTGGTAGGAATTTTAACTGTTAAGGAAGGGACCCGACAACAGCTTCGCAGTTTTGGCGGGCAGGATTGGTCAATGTTTATGAGTGGAGATATGGAGGCAGAGACTGAACAAAGACTAGTTTGGCGAGGTTTAGTCAAAGATAAAGTTGATGTTTTGAAAGTGAGTCATCATGGTTCGGCGACAGCAACTAGTCAAGAATTATTAGAAATAATAAGACCAAAATTGGCAGTGATTAGTGTGGGGAAAGACAATCGGTTTGGACATCCGACAGGTGATGTTTTGGCAAGATTAAAAGAAAAACAAATAGAAATAAAAAGAACTGATGAAGAGGGAGAAATTATGATTAATTCTGATTATTAGTAATAACTTGATAGACTTTTTGAGAAATATTTTTAATAATATTATTCCCATTGGGAATGCTTGAAGTTTTGGTCATAATACAAAGTAGATAAGGTTTATTAGGAACATAAACAATACCACAATCATGAAGTTGAGTTTCTCCAGAATCAAGATATTTTCTTTCGCCAAATTTATGAGAAACAATAATATTTTTAGGAATACCAGCAACTAGAGCCTCTTTATATTCACTTTTTGATAAAAGAAAAAGAGCTTTTTCAGACATTTCTTGATTTAAATAAGAAGCATTAAAAAGAATACGGTAAAAAGAAGCATAATCTTTGACGGTAATAATATTACCGTTGGGGTTAGTAAAAGCTTTGGAAATATCAATATCGAGGTCGGTATAAACTTTGATTAAATCTTTTTGGTCGATATTTTTTGAAAGATCAATATAAGCATCGTTATCGGAATAAATAATCATTTTTTCTAAAAGTTCTTCAACAGTATATTCTTTATTTGGTTCAATAGTGGTTGAAGGTTTGATATTTTGAATATTGGTACCGTTTTCTAAATCGATAATATTGACAATTTTCTTTTGAAGAATGGAAGGATCTGTTTCAGCTTTTTTTAAATAAGCGACAAGGAGAGGGACTTTGACTAAACTGGCAGGAGAAAAATATTCATTAGAATTAATACCAAACCAAGGACCGTTGTTAAGATCGCGAAAATAAACCGAAGCAAAATTAATATTTTTTTGATAAATTTCATTTTTGATGATTTCTTCAACAGATTTTTTAAGAGAGGCGAGATTATTGTTGCGTTTAATGTCGGGATTACATTCTAAAATAGGATTAATATATTTAAAATTGTAATTTTTACGAATAATTTCTTCTTGATCTTTATTAGATTCATAGTTGAATTTAGTAGAAAAGAAGTAGCCCAGAAGAAAAGTAGATAAAACACTAAAAACCCACAAGGGTAAGATTTTTTTGGATAACATAGATTATTAAAATAGTTATATCATAAAAAAAGAAAAATTATTGGGAGATTTTTGTATTTATAGTGCATGTTATAGATAATATAGATTATATAAATAATATAGATGTTATAGATAATATAAAATATATAGATAAAATAGATTTACCCCTTGATATGGATGTAATAGATGTATTAAACTGAATCGTGGAAAAGTGGATTAAAAAAATTTATCGAATGAGTTTGAACCAGCTGAGAGCATTGGAGGTATTGGTGGAAAGTAAAAAAGGAATGATTGAAGCTAATGATTCAATCAAAGTAGTAGGATTAAAAGGTAAAAATTTAGGGGGGATATTTTCATCTTTATCAAGACAAAAAATTGGAAAAGAAAGTTTAATTTTACCGTGGGGAAGAGCTGAAGCGGGTAGAGGTTTGCGGTGGAAGCTAAATACAAAAGTTGTCCAAGTAAAAGAATTGAGATCTATAATAAAGGAGGTACTATCTCTATGAAACGGATAAAGGTACTGTTGTTTACAGCGCTGTTTTCAGCTATGTCGGGAGGATTTTTCGGTTATTATTTGACGACGGTTAAGGCGGCTCAGCAAACAATTACTTCGAGAATTGATTTTGAAAAGGGTGAGTTTAATCAGACAGAGGCAAATTTTAAAGAAGGAGAATTAAAATTAAAAACGGCTGGATCATGGGGAGCCAGTTCGTGGAGAACGCCAAATCAAGGCTTGAGTAATGGAGCGGCTTTGGTTTCAGATAATAATTATACTTATATTTTGGCTGAGTGGAATTTATATTTTGCTAGATATCGATACACTGATAATAAATGGGAAGAATTAGCTAAACCACCTTACAATCCAGGCGGTGGTGGAGATATGGTAGTTTTGGGAAATTATATTTATACTATTTTTGGAAATAAAAGTAAACAAAGATATTTTGCTAGATATTCAAAATCGGCTAATACTTGGGAAATATTACCAGAAACTTTTGACAAAATGTCTGACGGAGCCAGTTTAACAACTGATGGAACTTATATTTATTGTACAAGAGGCGGTGGAACAACTGATTTTTGGAAATATAATCCGACGACACGAGAATGGTCAACTTTAAATAATTCAATTACGGGAATTACTTCTGGAGCAAATTTAGTTTATAAAGATGGAAATATTTATACCCCAAGAGGTGGATCAACAACCATGTTGAGGTATAACATGACAACGGATTTGTGGAGTACATTGGCGCCAGCAATGGCTAATATCTCAGAAAACCATAATATTGATTTGGTGGGTGACTATATGTATATAACCCGCGATGGGGGAACACAAGAATTTTATCGTTATCAGTTACCGGATTTAACTATTGTGGGGGGAGTAAGAATTGACAGTGTAGGTTCGAATTATACAGCTGGGAATTTAATAGTTGATAATACTGGAACTGGTGGGAGTGGTTTGGCGGGAACTTATTCGGTGGCGGCAAATGGATCAATAAATGGAATCACAATTACCAGTATTGGATATTCTTATTCCAGTATGCCAAGAGTTTATCCGCAATCAACAGTAAGATCAGTGGGAATTTCAGCGGCAGGAATTAATTATGTGGCAGGGGCGTTACAAGTTGACAATACGGGAACTGGAGGAAGTGGTTTTGCGGGAACTTATACAGTGGATAGTAGTGGTCGGGTAAATGGAATAACAGTAACTAATTACGGAACAGGATATACCAATATGCCAATAGTAACACCAAGAAAGGCGATATATTCGGTAGGAATTACCAGTGGAGGATCGGGATACACGGCAGGAAATTTGATTGTGGATAATACGGGAACTGGAGGAAGCGGTTTTGCGGGAACATATACTGTGAGTTCAGGAAGAATCAATTCGATTACGATTACTAATAATGGTGATGGCTACAATTCAGCACCAATAATTAGTCCGCAACCCGGTGGAAGCGGAGCGGTTTTGGCTGCAAGATTAGGTAGTGGAGCAGTTTTGTTACCTACTGGAGGAAATGGAGCGGCGTTAACAGCTTTGGATAATAATGGTGGTTCGTGGACGAGATTGACAGATTTACCCCAAGTATCGAGATATTTAGGCTCAACTTATAATAGCGCTGAAAATAAAATTTATGTATTTAGAGGTAATGGTTATTATGATTTTTGGAAATATGATATGGCTCAAAATAATTTTTTAGAGCCGAAAGAAAATGCGGACACTTTTGGATCGGGTTCTGATCTTATCTATAATAATGGTTATTTATATGCACCGAGAGGTCAAAACACAGCGCCTTTTTATCGATATTCAATCAGCAGTAATAGTTGGGTGGCCATGCCCTCGTTACCAACTCGGGGAACTGATCCTTCTCCTCAAGTGACATTGAATACGGCCGTGAGAGGAGTATCAGTAGGTAATTATATATATTTTATGAGGGGAAATTCGGGAGCGACAGGAACTTCACAACAAACATTTATCAGATTTAACACTATCGATAGCACTTGGGAATATTTAGCAGATACTCCTTTATATGTGGCGGCCGGTGGAGCTTTGGTAAATGTAAATGTGGGAGGGACAGAATATATTTATGCTACGGCCGGTGATTATCGAGTAAATTTTTGGCGTTATCGAATTGATACCAATACTTGGGAAAATATGTCAAATATACGTGATAGTTTTCGTCCGGTAACCGGAGCAGCCATGGTAAGTGATGGTAGTAATATTTATTTAATGGCTGGTTATGGTCAGTCTGTTTTAGGAAAATACAATATTGGAACAACAACTTGGTCTGAATTAGGCGTAATGCCTTTTAGTTCTTATTGGGGAAGTGATATGACTTATTATAATGGGAAAATATATGCTCAGGCGGGTTATTATAAAAAAGATATTTGGGAATACACCATAGCTACTAATTCGTGGCGACGGTTGGCGGATATGGATGGGTATGGTCCATTAAATTATGGTCCTTATAATGGTGGTTCTTTGGAAGTAGATAATAATGGAAATTTATGGTCGATTTATGGAAATGGATTAAGAAATATTCAAAAATATACCCCATCAAGTGATAATTATGTCAGCAGTGGTAGTTGGACAAGTGAAATATTTGATTTGAGTTATGTTGAATCTTATGACCAATTTATTACTAATTATACTTTGCCAGAGACTACGACGATTACTTTTGAAAGTAGGACTAGTAACGACAGAATAACTTGGGCGGACTGGACGACGGTTAATGGGGGGAATATTGGCTCGACGGTGGCTCAATATATTCAATTTAAAGTGACAATGGGAGCAGGAACTAGTAATGTGTCAACTCCAATCTTAAGAGATATAAGTTTTTCATACACGGGAGACACTGAAGATCCAACCAATCCAAATAATTTTTCTGGAAAATCGCAATTAGTTTCAGGGATAGGTTTAACGAGTGGAGAATCCTATCGGTATTTTGCGCCTTATTTCAGTTGGAGTGGAGCGGATGATAATAATAAATCGGGAGTAGAAGGTTATTATGTCTATTTTGGATTGGAAGAAACAGCCGATCCAGAAATTAAAGGAACATATCAGACTATGTCAAATTATACGGTGTCGGACAATATGATAAATGGAGAAACATATTATTTAAGAATTAAAACAAAAGATGTGGCCGGAAATATATCAGAAGCAGTGACTGGATTTATATATGTTTATACTGGGGTTGATCCGGCATCTTTTGAAGTGAAAACGGATGAAGCTTTTGGTTTAGGAGAGACAAGTAATATTACTATCGGCAATGATTCAATAAAATTGAAACAAAAAGATAATGGTTTTTGGTTAGAAGAAACAATGAGGGGAACACCAAACCCTTATTATGGATCAAATTTGGTTTATTTAGAAAGTTCACAAAAAATGTATTTAATGCCAGGAAGAGATACGAGAGAATTTTGGGAATATGATATGCCAACAAATACTTGGTTAAATAAAGGAACATTACCAGATACGGTTTATTATTATGGAGCGAATTTAGTTGAAGGTCCTGCTGGATTTTTATATGCCTTGAGAGGAAAAAATACCAGAACTTTTTGGCAATATGAAATAGCAACCAATACTTGGTCAGATGCAGCAGCAAGAGATTTTCCAATTACAGTAGGAATGGGAACGGATTTAATTTTTGATGGAGAAAAATATATCTATGCCACGGCAGGAAACAGTAGTAGTTTATTTTATCGATATGACACTTTGTTAGATATTTGGGAAAAAATGGCGGATACCGATTTTGGGGCAATTGAAAACCAAAGTAATAATTTAATAAGTAGCGTAACTGGAGTGTTGGCTTATGATGGAGGAGATAATATTTATGCTCTGAAAGGAGCGTCAACTAATGGATTTGCGGTTTATAGTATTAATAATGATCAGTGGAGTCTTTTGCCGGCATTGCCTGATAATCCCAATTCTTGGGGAAGAATTACTTATGAATCGTCAACCAATAGTATTTATTATCAATCAGGATATAGTTTTTTCTATAAATTTGATATTGATTCTCAAACATGGAGTCAAATAGAAGATATGCCTTATCCACCATCGGCCGGAACTTGTTTGATAACAGTGGATGAAAAGTTATATTGGATGAGAGGGGGATGGGAAAACAGAACTGGTATTTTTGATGTTAAATCACAAAAATGGAATACGCCGCCGAGAGGATTATTTAATGAATTTTGGAAAGGACAAGAATTAATTAGTCAAAGTTGGGGAAGCGCGATGGTAAAAGGAGATGGTCAAAATTATTATATTACCAATGGTAATTTTAGTGATGCGTTTACTAAATATAATCCAGAAATTGGTGAGAGAACACGTTTAGCAGATATCCCACAGGGAAATTATCATATGGGAAAAATGGTTTATTTGCCGGATAAAAATAAAATAATGATGACCAGTAATTATTATTATCGGGGAGGAAATTGGTTTACTTATGATTTATCAACAGACACTTGGAGCGTTAACACTGGTGATACTATGCCATGGGCAAGTTCAAATTATAGTGGACATAGTTTGGTTTATGATGGCAGTCAATATATCTATGCGGCTAGAGGGTGGGATTCTCGAGAAATTTGGAGATATGATACCAATGCGGCTCAAGGGTCCAGATGGAGTAGAACAACTAATGCTCCGGGGGCTTTGACTTGGGGTTCTTATTTAGTTAAGAAAGATAATTATATTTATACATTAAGAGGCGGAGCCGATAATCCAAATCCATTTTATCGTTATGATATTGGAACAACTAGTTGGACAACATTGCCGAGTTTGCCGGGAAGAATTTATCAAGGCGGTTGGTTGGCTGATGGTGGAGATGGTTATTTATATGCCACCAGAGGGGAAAATACTAATGAAATGTATCGATATAATATCGGAACATCAACTTGGAGTAATATTACTAATTACAAATCACCAGTAATTGCTAGTGCCGGTGGGGAAGTGGTGTTTAATGGAACAGACAGATTGTATATTTTGCCAGGATCAACGACGGATGGAACTTGGAACACAGGAATTTACACTTATGTGATAAAAACAGAAAATAGTTCTTTTGAAAGAGAAGGAGAATATATTTCTGCGGTTCATGATTTGGGAAAAGTCTATCGATTAGCTAATTTGACGGTGGGATACACTGAAGCGGATAATTTTAGTATTGCCATATATACCAAAACAAGTAGTGATAATATAACTTGGAATGATTGGGAATTGTCGACTTTGGATAAAAGCATGTTGGATAAAAAAATGTATAAAATAGATTCTCCTGGTGGTCGGTATATTCAAGTGAAAATGGAATTGTCATCGTTGGATGGAATTTATTCTGGTTCTATCTCTGATTATTCAATAAATTATTTCCAAGATTCTGGAGAACCAGAAAATCCAATTACTTTAACAACTACTGATTCGGTTGGAGGAACGACAATTTTAACTAGTAATAATTGGTATAACTATACTAATCCAGTATTTGATTGGCCAAATGAAAATGAAATTGGTGGAGCGACTGATGGGGTTAGTGGATCTGGAATAAAAGGATATTACGTTTATTTTGGCCCCGCAGCTGCGGGGGATCCGGTGGTGTCAGGAAGTTTAGTAACATTATCAGAATATACGGCACCAGCCATGGTTTCGGGAAATACTTATTATTTGAGAATTAAAACAGTTGATGAGGCAGATAATGTGAGTCAAAGTGTTTGGGAACCATTTATTTATAAATTTGATAATGTTAAACCAGTAAATCCAATTACAATTGTGGCCGATCCACCGGGTTATTCTACGGCTAATAGTTATACTTTTACTTGGAACGATGCGGTGGATGAAAGTTCTTTGGTTAAGGATTATTGTTATAAAACAGCAGCAATTGGAGCGACAGAAGTTTGTACTTCAGAACAAATAGTAATAGAAATTCCTTCATATCAAGCAGGAAGTAATACTTTTTATGTACGGGCTCGAGACTATGCTAATAATTTTGCCAATGATTATATAACAGCGACTTATTATTACAGTGCTAATGCTCCATCTGGACCACAAAATTTAAGAGTGACTCCAGAAAGTAATAGTCTTAATGAATTTGCTTTTAGTTGGGAACCTCCATCATTTTATTTTGGAGCTCAAACAGGTTTGAGATATTATTATTCAATTAATGCTTTACCAACTGAAAACAATGTTAATGATGTTGGTTTGGTTAATACATATTTATCGGTTGGTCCGTATGCCACTCAAAAGGGAGTAAATTCTATTTATGTGGTAGCCAAAGATGAAGCGGGAAATATTGATTACAATTTATATAGTAAAGTTGATTTTAATGCAGAAACTTCGGCTCCAGGAGTTCCAATAAATATGGATATTTCCGATGTATCTGTCAAAGAAACGAGTAATTGGAGATTGGCTTTAGCTTGGGAAGCTCCAGAGGCGAGTGGTTCAGGGGTAGCAAATTATAAAATTTATAGATCGAAGACAACGGGGGCCAATTGTTCAACAAATATAGATGATTTTAGGCAAATTTCTTCAACGACAAGTGAATCATTTGTCGACACTAATTTAACTCAAGTGAAACATTATTATTGTGTGGCGGCTTGTGATTCGACTAATGAATGTAGTGCTCCATCAAGTACAGTTTCTTTGCTGCCTGATGGTAAATGGCGAGTGCCGCCGACATTAATTGGTGAGCCATCAGCGACAGCTAAAACTAAATCGGCTATCGTAACTTGGTCGACAAGTCGAACTTCGAGTTCATTTGTAAAATATGGTAAATCAAGTGGAGCTTTTGGTGATGAAGTAGGAACATCGGAGCAAGTGGCGGCTCATAGTATTAGTTTGACGGGTTTAGATCCAGGAACAACTTATTATTATAAAACATTATGGACTGATGAAGACGGAAATACAGGAGAATCTACTGAAGCCACATTTACTACTAATCCAGCGCCAACAATATCGACGGTAAAAATTAGTGATGTGAGTTTGTATTCAGCTTATATAACTTTTACAATTAAAAGTGCTATAAAAGCAACGATACAGTATGGTTTGACTACTAATTATGGTGAAGCAGTGGAAATTTCAACTTCGACTTCTGAAAATCAAAATTCAATAAAATTAGAAAATTTAACCCAAGGATCAAAATATCATTTAAGAATTCAAGCTTATGATGAAGAAAATAATATCTTTACTAGTGATGATTATATTTTTGAAACTTTACCGTTACCAAAATTATTAAATATTAAAGTTCAACAAGTTAAGGGAATGCCGACAGCGACCTTAAGACTATTGTGGCAATCAAATACGAATGTGAGTTCGTTAGTAAGTTATTTCCCGACAGGCAAGGCAGAGATGATTAAAGATCAAATTAAATTAACACTAACTAAAAATCATGAAATTGTTTTAAGTGATTTAGCTGATGATACAGAATATACTTTGGTGATTAAAGGTAAAGATAAAATGGGAAATAATGCAGAAACAGTGACTCAAAAAATAAAAACATCAGCGGATATGAGGTCACCAACAATTAGTAATATAAATATTGAAACAGTGGTTAGTGGTTTGGGTGATGAAGCTAAAGCTCAAATAATAATTTCTTGGGATACTGATGAACCAGCCACTTCGCAAATAGAATATGGTCAAGGAACGGGAAGTGATTATCCAAATAAAACTCAAAAAGATAGTAATCTAACTTTGAATCATAGTGTGACGATTTCTGATTTAAAACCAACACAAGTTTATCATCTAAGAATATTAACAGAAGATAAAAGAGCTAATCTATCTCAATCTTATGATAATGTGGTAATAACTCCAAAAGAAACGAGTTCAGCTTTAAATTTGGTGATTCAAAATTTATCTAAGAGTTTTGGTTTTATTAATAACTTTGGAGGGAAAAAATGACAAAAGACGATAAACAAATAATTTTGGAGACTCAAGAAGTAAAAATTGATTTTAAAGTGGGTGAGCAATTAGTTCCAGTATTAAAAGGAATTAGTCTTCAAATTAAAAAAGGAGATTTTGCCGTCATATTTGGGCCATCAGGATGTGGTAAATCAACTTTACTTCATTGTATCTTGGGAATGGAAAAACCAACTTCAGGTAAAGTTTTAATTGATGGTCAAGATATTTCGGCAATGACAGAGGATGACATTGTAAAATTTAGAAAAACTAGAATAGGAATTGTTTTTCAACAAGCTATTTGGATTAAATCGTTAAATGTAATTGAAAATGTAAGTTTTCCTAATATTTTAAAGGGAATGAAAATAGAGGAAGCTCAAAAATTAGCTTTAAAAACATTGGATGAAGTAAAATTAGCTGATTGGGCAAATCATCATCCAAGTTCATTATCATCTGGACAACAACAAAGAGTTAGTTTAGCTAGAGCCTTAACCTTAGATCCATTAATTATTGTGGCAGATGAACCAACGGGAAATTTAGATACAGTGGCGGGAGATGAATTGATAAATTTATTAGCTAAATTGAATAAAGAGATGGGAAAAACTATTATTATGGTGACTCATGATTTGGAATATTTAAAATTTGCCAATAAATTATTTCACATTATTGATGGTTTGTTGGTGGAACAATTTGATAGTCAAGGGGCGATTAAAATGTCGAAAAAATTAAGAACAAAAAAAGGAATAAGAACAGCGGTAACAGTTTACAATAGTGATTATATAAAAAAGAATAAAAGGAAAAATGAAAGCTAAATTAAAGAAACTTTTTGATATAAAAAAATGGGGAATATCTTTAAAACAGATAGTTTTTTTTAGTGTAGACAATATGATTTTTTTGGCAGTGTTGTTGATTTATGTAATCAGAGGTTTATTTAGATGGTTAATAAAATTAAGATTTACGGGTAAATTTTTTAAATTTATAAAAACTGAATGGTTGATCAATAGATTAACCAATCTAATGTATTGGATAGATAAAAATAAAGATGGAGGAGTGTCTCGAAGTTATTTAATTGAATTGGCTTTTAGAAATATGAAAGCGAAAAAGAATCGAGCAATTGTGACTATTGGAGGAGTGGCTTTGGGAGTAGGAGCGATAGTTTTGTTGGTGTCAATTGGCTATGGTTTAGAAAAATTAGTCATTACAAAAGTGGCTAAATTGGATGAATTAAAAATGGCAGATGTAACTTTGGGTAAAGCATCATCAATTAAGTTAAATGATGAGACAATGGAGAAAATAAGAGGAATAGAGAAGGTGGAGGAAATTATTCCAGTAGTGTCGATGGTATCAAAAGTTAAATATAACAATTCAATTTTAGATGTGATGTCTTTTGGAGTAAATGAAAAATATATTAATGTGGTTAATCCAACTTTTATAACTGGTGATAAATTCAAAGATAAAGATACGGATTTTGTTTATAATTTTAATACAGAGGAAAAAGTATTAGGGGTTAAACAAGAGATAAATTGGATTAATTATCAACAAAGACCAGAAAAAGGAATTTTTGATTTTAATCTAGATGAAGGGAAAAGAGTTTTAATCTTAGAAGATTGTTCAATTGAAAGTGAACCTTTAGGTTATATGATTAGAAGTGAGGGTGGTTATATTGGTGAATATACTTGGGGAGAATTTTATATTAATTCTGACAATAAAATTTTAAATTTAGATGAAGAATCGAAAAAAGAATATTCTAAATGGGTCAGAGCTAAAGTTCCTTTGTGGAATTTAGATAATGATAATAAAATAATTCCTAAACTGGATAAAAATGGTGATCAAATTTGGGAGATCGGTTGTTTTAAACCGGAGGAAATTTTGATTGAAAGCCAATTTAATGATAGATATAAAAGATGGACTTTAGATACTTTTTTAATGAATGGTGATGTTTTAGGTGAAGCCACTGAATCAGCAGATTTATCGACTGATGAGATAACAACAGAAGCATCGACTTCGGCAGAATTATTTGATAATGAAGTAATGATTGACGATTCAGGAATAGAATGGGTAGAATTTAAAAGTACAGCTGAGGATGTTAATAAATTGAAAGAAGTTGATTTTTCTGGTTCAATAGCAGGAGAAGCTTATATCAGCACAGCCATGTTGAAATTATTAAATATGACAGCAGATGAAGCTTTAGGTAAAGTATTTAGTGTTTCTTATATAGTTCCAGATGGAAATATTAAGGGAATTTCTGGAAGATTACAATCGAAAGAAAGAGAATATAAAATTAAAGGGGTGATTGATGATGATAATTCTAGTTTTTATTATTATCAATTGGCTGATGCTCGAAGATTGGGAATATCAGTTTACTCACAATTAAAAGTGGTAACAAATAGTCCGAGCGATCTAAGTGAAGTTAGAAAAAATATTGAATTTTTAGGATTTAAAACTGATAGTACGGCTGATACAGTAGTTCAAATTGAAAATCTTTTTAAAACTTTGAGAATTATTTTGGGTTTATTAGGAACGATTGCTTTGGCAGTAGCGTCATTGGGAATGTTTAATACGATGACAGTATCACTTTTAGAAAGGACTCGGGAAGTTGGGGTAATGAAATCAATGGGAATGTTATCTAATGAAGTAAGAGAATTATTTTTAGCCGAGTCAATGATAATGGGGGTAGGTGGAGGAGTCTTTGGAATTTTATTGGGTTTTTCGTTAGGTAAGATATTGTCTTTAATATTGACTTCGATTTCCATGATTAAAGGTCAAGGGATAATAAACATTACTTATATTCCTTGGTTTTTTATAATTTTTATTCTATTAATTTCTTTTATTGTAGGGATGGTAACTGGTTGGTACCCGTCAAAAAGGGCCAGACAAATATCAGCTTTAAATGCCTTGAGATATGAATAATATTCTTATTTAAAAAATATATTTTGTAGTAAAATATCGTATGGATTTTAAATTAGTGGAAACTAGATGGCAGAAATACTGGAAAAAAAACCCAGAGATTTATAGCGTAAAGAATCCAAATGACAAGCCCACCTTTGCTAAAGCTACGGCGGGTAAAAAATACATTTTGGTGGAGTTTCCGTATCCAAGTGGAAGTGGACTTCATGTGGGTCATGCTTTTAGTTTTACTGGAGCCGATGTTTATGCTCGATTTAATCGAATGATGGGTTATAACGTATTGTTTCCTATGGGATGGGATGCTTTTGGGTTGCCGACAGAAAATTATGCAATTAAAATGAAACGTAAACCTCAGGAAGTAACCAAAGAAAATACAGATCATTTTAAAGAGCAAATGAAAAAATTGGCTTATTCTTTTGATTGGTCTCGCGAAGTCAATACTACTGATCCTAATTATTATAAATGGACTCAATGGATTTTTATTCAATTATTTAAAAAAGGATTGGCTTACAAAAAAGAAATGCCAATTAATTGGTGTCCGTCGTGCAAAATAGGGTTGGCCAATGAAGAAGTGGTTGATGGTAAGTGTGAACGATGTGGGGCAGAAGTTAGTCGAAGAAATATTTCTCAATGGGTAGTTAAAATTACTGAATATGCTGATAAATTAATTGAAGGATTAAAGGAAACAAATTTTATTGATAAAGTAAAACAATCACAAATAAATTGGATAGGAAAAAGCGAAGGGGCAAAAGTAAGATTCGTCATTGCGAGAAGCGAAGCGACGAAGCAATCTCCTCGAGATTGCCACGGCCTGCGGCCTCGCAATGACGTTGATTTTTTGGAGGTGTTTACCACTAGACCAGATACATTGTTTGGGGCAACCTTTATGGTAATTGCACCAGAACATGAATTAGTTAAGAAGTTAATTAGTGGAGTAGCTATTAGTAAGACAAAAAAAGAAGAAATTGAGAATTATGTAAATAATGCTAGAAAAAAGAGTGAGATAGAAAGAACGGAAATTTCCAAAGATAAAACAGGAGTGTTCTCAGGATTATATGCTATAAACCCAGTCAATGATAAAAAAATTCCAATTTGGATTTCTGACTTTGTATTGGCGAGTTATGGCACTGGGGCAATAATGGCGGTCCCAGCTCATGATGAAAGAGATTTTGCCTTTGCAAAAAAATTTGGATTGGAGATAATCAAGGTAATTAAAGGGCGACCACAAGAGTCGCCCGTACAAATGATTAATTCTGAATTTTTAAACGGATTAGATCCAAAAGAAGCATTTGAAAAAATAATTAAGTGGTTGGAAGATAAAAAGATAGGAGAGAAAATGGCATCGTATCACTTACGAGATTGGATATTTTCGAGACAACATTATTGGGGTGAACCAATACCAATGATTTTTTGCAAAAATTGTGCAAAAAATCAGAATAACCAAGAAACAAATTCCAAGAAACAAAATGAAAATTTTAATGAAATGCAAAATAAATTAAAAGATTATATAAATAAAACAGGAATTGATGTAAAAGTTTTGGAAAATAATCCTGGATGGTATCCGGTAGAGGATAAAAATTTACCAATAGTTTTACCAGAGGTGGAAGCTTATGAACCAACTGATGATGGCCAAAGTCCATTGTCAAAAATTGAATCATTTGTAAAATGTAAATGTCCAGTGTGTGGTGGTGAGGCTGAAAGAGAAACTGATACCATGCCAAATTGGGCAGGGAGTGATTGGTACTTCTTGGGATATATATTAGCCAATAAAATTAATAACCAAGAAACAATAACCAAGAAACAAACAATTATTAATAACCAAGAAACAATAACCAAGGAACAAAGTAAAGAAATAATTACTCAACGAGATTGCCACGGTTCGACTAAAGTCGAATCTGGTAATGACGGGGCTAATGATACATTTATTGATATATTTAGCGATAGTCAAGAAGAATTAAAATATTGGGGTCCAGTAGATATTTATATTGGAGGTGATGAGCATAATGTATTGCATTTACTATATTCAAGGTTTATTTATAAATTCTTGTGGGATTTAGGAGTATTACCAAAAGAAATTTCTGAACCTTATTTTAAAAGAATTTCTCATGGAGTAATTTTAGGACCAGACAATCAAAGGATGAGTAAATCAAAAGGAAATGTAATTGTGCCAGAGGTGGTGGCGGATAAATATGGAGTTGATGTGGTGAGAATGTATTTGATGTTTATGGGACCATTTGATGCAACTATGGCTTGGAATGAAAAAACTTTAATGGGGGTAAAAAGATTTTTAGATAAATTGACAAAATTTATTAATAACCAAGAAACAAATTTCAATAACCAAAGCAATATTAGTAATGCTAGCAGTAAAGAAGTTAAATTGATAATTAACAAGCTAATTAAAGGGGTAACTGATGATTTAGGGAGTTTTAAATACAACACAGCGACAGCAAAGATTATGGAAGCATTAAATGAGTTATCAACTAGAAAGTTAAAAGTTGAAAGTAAAGACATAAGAATATTAATAAAATTAATAGCGCCATTGGCACCATACACAGCTGAGGAAATGTGGGCTTCTTTGGTTGAAGTTACTAAAGACTATTCTTCTGTTCACTTGGAATCATGGCCGGAGGTGGATGAAAAATATTTAATCGAAGATGAAATAACTTTGCCGGTAGCGATCAATGGAAAAGTGAGAGGACAAATAAAAATTTCTAATGACAAATGTCTAATGTCTAATGAAGTAATTGAGTTAGCTAAAAAAGATGAAAAGATAAAGAAGTGGATAATAGAGGGGAAGATAGTAAAAGAGATATATGTGCCAGGTAAGATGATAAATTTAGTCCTTCAATAAGATTAGAATTAGTGATATATTATTTAGGCTTTTTCGATATAGACAAATAGTCATATTGAATTATAAAGATATAGTTAATTAAATTAGTTCTTTTAGATATTACAAAATGTATCAAGCAGAAATATCTTTTATCTGCTAATTGATAACAAATTGGTTGAAAGACCGAAAAAAACATGAAAACGGATATTTTAAAATTAAAAAATGGAATTCAAGTAGCAATAGCTCCGGTAAAGGGTTTAAATTCGGTTACTATAGAAGTTTTTTTAAAGATAGGATCGAAATATGAAACTAAATCTGAGTTTGGGATTAGTCATTTTTTGGAACATATGGCTTTTAAAGGAACAAAAAAAAGACCATCAGCAAAACAGATAAATACAGAAATTGACAGTAAAGGGGCAGGTTATAATGCAGGGACTGGTCATGAAATGACTTCTTACTATATAACCACAACTAAAGAAAATGTTTCTTGGGCAGTGGAGATGTTGTCAGATATGTTGTCTAATTCTCTTTTTGATAAGGATGAAGTTTTAAAGGAAAGAGGAGTAATCATAGAAGAAATTAAAATGTATCAAGATAATCCAATAATGGGTTTGCAAGGAGAGTTAACAAAGTTTTTATATGATGAATCTAATATTGGTTGTTGGAATATTGCCGGAGAAGTTAAAGATATAAAAGGAGTTACTCGAGACCAAATAGTTGGTTATCGAAACAAATTAATTAATCCAACTAATATAGTAGTAGTTTTAGCAGGAAATGTTGATTCTAGCGCTTTTGGTGAAGTGGAGAAATATTTTTCTAAATTTAACTTAGGTAAAGATAATGTTTTGCCTAAAGTAGAAATTATTTTAAAATCTGAAAAGAGAAAAGAAATTATCAAACAAGTAGAACAAGGTCATTTTGCTATGGCAGTACCGACAATAAAAAGAAATGATAAAAGAAAATATGCTTTTGGAATTTTAAACTTAGTTTTAAATGGTAATTCTTCTTCAAGACTTTACCAAAAAATCAGAGAAGATAAAGGTTTGGCTTATTATGTTCAATCGATTGGAGAAAGTTTTGCAGAAACAGGTTATTGGGGAGTTCAATCTGGAGTAAAAATTAATCGATTAGATGAAGCAATGGATATTGTTAGGAAAGAAATGATATCAATTCAAAATAATTTAAAAGATGATGAAATTGAAAGGGCTAAAAATTATTTATTAGGAAAAACTAAATTAGCCATGGATAGAAGTAGTTATTGGTCAGGTATGATAGGAGAAAAACTGTTATTAGATGGAGAAGTGGTGGAGATAGAAAAAGAATTGGAAAAATATAAAAAAGTATCGAAAAAAGAGGTAGTAGATTTAACAAAAGATTTTTTTAAAGAGACTGAAATTCGAGAAATCGTGATTAAAAATAAGTAAATTTTAGCTTTGGTTGTTATTACAAGACAATGTACCAACAAAATAGCAATTAATGTCATTATCTGCTAATAGTTTTATCTATTAATTTTTGATGGTTAATAAGGTAATTTGTTAAATGTTTTATTTTCTCTTTTTAAGAGAGTAAAAGATCGTTTATATATTTTTTCCAGTATATATTATAGGAAATAGGTGATTTTAATTGATATATTTAAAAAGCTATTTTTGATAAAGATTTTATTAATGAAAAATAAATATTGAAGATGTATTTTTTAGGACTATTTTTAGTTGTTTATGAATTAATTTTAAGTGTGTGCGGTAAATAGATTATTATTAAGCTTTAATTGATATATTTAAGTAGGTATTTTTTAAAAATTATATTCGGTTATTAATTGATTAGTATTTTAACTATATATGTATCGGTTAAAATGCGGAATAATAATTATTATTGCGGTTAATTATATATTTTTATATTTAAAAATTGCGGTTAATGTGTTTTTGAGACTTAAAAATTGGCAATAATATTAAAAAAATGAGAATTTAATAAAAAATATTTTTAAAAAAAAGAAAATAGCTTTAAAAAATAAAAAAAAGAAGTTTTTAAATATGAGATATATATTATTAGAGGATATTAAAAATTGAATTAATATTAATATTTTTTAAATAAAAAACTAGGTGATTTTAATTGTTTTTTATTGTTATTTAATAATATTGATTGATATATTTTATTAACTAAGATTTATCAAAGAAACTTTTTGTTTGCTAATTAGATTTTATGAGGTGAACAAACCGGAAATAAGGTAATAAATTGAAATAAACTGAATCTTGAATGTTTAAATTAAATTTTGGTAGATATTTTTTTAAAGATTTATCTTTGATACTAATAATACTAAGATATATTGATAGTTTTTGTATCCCCACCAAGAATTGAACTTGGATTTGCCACTTAGGAGGTGGCCGTTCTATCCGTTGAACTATGAGGACGAAATTGAGTTAAAAGTTATAAAGTTGAAAGTATAAAGAAAAACTTAAAACTTTAAAACGATTAGTCGGGGATAGGAGACTTGAACTCCTAGTCTCGCGAACCCGAATCGCGCGCGTTACCAGTTACGCCAATCCCCGTCTTGGCTAAAGCTACGGTGGACAAGCCTGTTACTGAGCTAAAGCTAGACTATTATATCTTAGTTGACTGGGGAATAAAAAACTTTATACTGTTTGTATGACTAATTCAGATAGAAATATAAGAACTTTGATTATTTGTTTTGTTTTGGCAATGATGTGCTTGGTACCTTTGAGAATATCAGAAGAAAATAATCTGAGTCGTAATGAAGTTAAAGTTTTGGGAGAAAAAACAGAAAAAATTGTTTTTGAAGAAAAGGATAATTTAGAAAAAGAAATTGAAAATATTATTTTGCCTGATGCTGGTAATAACTAAGTAATTATTTAATGGAAATTGCGTAGAGATTTTTTTCAGCTGTGGGGTGGGTTTTGGTTAAAATAATAATTTTACTGCCATCGCTCCAGGTGGCAACGCAATTAGTATCAAAATTTTCTCCAAAGATGGTTTGTTTGTTGGAACCGTCGTAATCGATAACTTTCAAATTTTTATCTTGAACAAAAATGATATTGTTAGAATTGGCTAGCCAAGAAATTTGATTTATGTTTTCTTTTGAACCAATCAAAAAATTAGTATCATCTTTGAGATCATAAACATAATAATTACCAGCTTTAACTTGTCGATCTTGAGATTGAGTACTTTGAGTTGGGGGAGGAGAAATTAACTCGGGTTTAATGGTTTCATCTTTTTGGGCTAGATAAAGAATCTTATTGTCATCGCTGGAAAATTGAATATATTGAGCTGATTGGGTGGCCATTAATGAACTAATTTCTTTGGGAATTCTGTCTATTTTAGTATTAATAATAAGTGATGTTTGAATTTGCCATTCGGATTTAATGTCTTCAAGTTCATCAGTAATATCGGTTAATTTTTGATAAGAAACAGGAGTATCTAAAGACAAAAGATAATTAATTTTTGTTTTGGCATTTGAAGCTAATATCTGGCGAGAATTAGGTGAAAAAGTGTAAGTAAACTCAGACCAATTAATAGTGTTGGTATTGGGTGATAATTGACGGGAATCATTGCGAATAAGAGAAATTGGTAAGCCAGAAGATTCTAATAAATAAAGACCATTATCTTTGGTGGCTGAAGCTGAAGCAACGGCATAAACTATTTTGGAATTGTCGTCATTAATACTAGGATTAATAGCTCCAGTTAAAGTAATTGGTTTGAGATTGGGGACAGAACTAAAAAGTTGAATATCAGCCTGATAGACAGTTTCTTTTTTGATAATAATATTTTTTTCCCAGGGAAAAAAACCGTCTTTGGTTATTTTAAGATTATATTCTCCGGGAGAAAGATTAATAGTATCATCAGTAGCAGTAATAAGTTTATCGTCAATATAAACAGAAGCACCTTTGGGTCGAGAAACGGCTGAAATAATTCCCGTAGGATTTAAAGTAAGTCCATTTTTGAGAGAAAATTGATAACCTCGAGCCAGAAGAGAAATAATATAAGTAAAAAAAACGATAAAAAAGGCAACCGATATAAAAATGATCAAACTGTGTCGGGTAGGATTGGAATTCATAAGATATATTATATATTAATTAAGGTAAAATTAGATTATGAAGTTTTTGAAAAGACTAGGAATTGATTTGGGAACAGTTAATAGTATTGTTTGGGAAGTAGGTAAGGGAATTGTTTTAGATGAACCGACAATTGTGGCTTTGGGGATTGAAAATAGAAAAATATTAGCAGTTGGGAATGAAGCAAAAAAAATGTTGGGTAAAACCCCAGAATATATTGAAGTGATTAAACCTTTGGAAGATGGCGTGATTGCTGATTATGAGGTAACTGAGGCAATGTTGAGATATTTTATGAAACAAGTAATGGGAAATAATTGGTTTATTGGTCCTGAGGTGATGGTTTGTGTTCCAGCGGGAGCAACTCAAGTGGAACAAAAAGCAGTTTTGGATGCAACTTTGTCGGCTGGAGCACGAAAAGCTTATTTAATTGATAAACCTTTGGCGGCGGCAATCGGAGCAAAAATTCCGGTTTCGGAATCTTTTGGAAATATGATAGTCGATATTGGTGGAGGTTCGGCTGAAGCGGCAGTAATTTCTTTGGGAGGAGTAGTAACTCATCAAAGTATCCGTTTGGGAGGAAATAAATTAGATGAAGTAGTAATGGATTTTTTAAAAAAGAAATTTAATTTAATAGTCGGAGAACAAACAGCTGAATTGATTAAAACTAAACTAGGATCGGCGATCAAACCAAAAAAAATAGAAATTTTAGAAATCAATGGTCGAGATTCGATTTATGGTTTACCAAAAAATATGGAAGTAGATAATGATATGATTTATGAAGCAATTAAGCCGGTCTTGGAATCTATTATAAGAATAATCAGAGATACATTAGAAATTACTCCTCCAGAATTAGTTTCAGATATTCTTGATAGAGGAATAGTTTTAAGTGGGGGAACTGTTCAATTGAAAAATTTTAATACCTTGATAACTAGAGAAATTGGGGTGTCGGCTCATGTGGCAATTGATCCTCAATTTTGTGTTATTAAGGGGACAGGAATGGCATTAGAAAATTTGGAAGTTTATCGTCGAGCGATTAAATGATACAGTCAATTTTATAGACTCATAAAATTTAAATTTTTAATTTTTAATTTTAAATTTTTAATTAAAAATTAGACTTATAATTATTGATTTTGTTTTTTTGAGATAAAAAATAGTATAAATAATTTTTTTTCCTTATTTATCTGTATTTTTAAGAGTAAAAAAGTTGTTCTAAAATAGAAATTTTAGGGAAAGTATTTTTTTAAAAAAACATCTTATAGTTTAAGAAGAGAAAAATAGTGATATATTTATTGGTATATACTTATTTTTATTTAATATAAGATATTTTTTAGGGACTTTTTGACCTAATTTTAAAAAGTTTTTAGTGTTAAAATTGATTAATGGAAATTAAAGACCAGACCAAATCCTTAAAAAGGGTAAAAAAAGAGGAAAATTGGAAAAAGACTAATGATCGTTTATCCCTAAATATAGGTAAAATGTTTGGTATTTCTCTTTTTAGCGGAAACAAAGATCAAGTGCTAAAAATTTTAGAGGAAAAATTGACGTTAGGCACAAAAAAATATTGGATAGCAACGGTTAACCCAGAATTTATAATGGCCACCTTTGCCAAGGCTTCGGCGACTGAAAAAAATGAGAGAACTGATTTTTATGAGATTTTGAAAACGACTGATTTAAATGTGATGGATGGAATTGGTCTCATTTGGGCGAGGGAATTAGCTAATCGGCTTGTCAGTTTATCAGCTTATCAGATAATAAGATTTTTAAAAAAGTTATTATCTGGTTTTATAGTAGGAGTGAAAGTGTTAAGAGGAGAGTATAAAGATCAGGTGGCGTCGGGGGCGGATTTGATTTTAGACTTAGCCAAAATGGCTAAAGAAAAAAATAAAAAAATTTTTTTATTGGGTGGGTGGCAAGATAGAGCAAAAAAAACAGCCGAATATTTAAGTATTAAGTATCAAGTATCTGGTATTAAGTATTGTGTAGGAGAACCGGAGATTAATAATGAAGAAGTATTGAAACAAATTAATAAGTTTAAACCGGATATTTTGTTGGTGGCTTATGGAATGAAAAAACAAGAAGAATGGATTTATCAGAATCTTAATAGGCTAGAGGTGGGAGTGGTGATGGGGGTGGGGAGAAGTTTTGATTATTACAGTGGAGATTTAAAAAGAGCCCCTAATTGGGTGAGAAAAATGGGAATGGAATGGTTATATTCATTAATAAAAGAACCAAAAAGACTAAAAAGACAATTAGAATTGCCGAAGTTTGTGTGGAAAGTGTTGAAAGATTAAAATTGGCCAAGTAATTTAATCTCAAGCTCAAATTGGAAACCGAGGGTTTCTTGAACTTTAGATTGAACTAGATTGATTAAAGCTAAATAATCAGAGGCGGTGGCGTGACCATTGTTGATTATAAAATTGGCGTGAAGAGGACTAATTTGAGCATCACCAAGGGAATAACCTTTTAAATTTAAGTCTTGATCGATAATCATGCCAGTAGGTTTTTGACCGTCTTTATTTTTAAAAACTGAACCAAGGGAATTCATGGGTTGGTTTTGAGATTTTCTGTGAATAATCTCTTGAACTTTTTGCTTGGCTTCGTTTGGGTTTCCAGGGGTTAATTTAATGATGGCAGAGATAATAAAGTCATTAATTTTTTCAACAGAATTAACAAATTGAGAAAAATGATTTTTGTTGTCGCCATGAATATCACCGGCGATGGCACCACCGATAGTGGAGGGAATGTAGGCAAATTCTTCTAAACCGAGGAGGTTGTTGTCTAAGGTAAAATTAATTAATTGAGGAAGTTGAACACCTGAGGCAACTTTTACTTGATTGTTAGGTAAAATTTCTATTTCGTTGGAATCATTTTTGATGACTAAACCGCGAATGCCGGAATCAGAAATTAAAGTATTAGATCCATTTCCAATAATAGTAATGGATAAATTATTTTTTTGGCCATATTCAAGAGCTTCAATAAATTCATCGGTATTTTTGGTGTGAATAAAAAAGTCAGCAGGACCGCCGATTTTAACGGTGGTGTAGGGAGCTAAAGGAATATTTTGTTGGATATTCATGCATTTATTGTATCAATTTTTATTGTTAGGGTACAGGCATGACTGTACCCTACAGGTTTAATTTATATCTTATAAAATAAATAATTTTGAATAATAAAAAAATATGGGTTGTTGGTGTGGAAAAGTGGGAAAAGTGAGTAGTGGCCTATAAGTTAAAACCTACCCCTAACCCCTCCCTTAACAAAGGAAGGAAATTAGGCTTCTCCCTTTGTTAAGGGGAGATGTTCCGATTTATCGGGACAGAGAGGATTTGTTATTATTGTTTATGATTTTAGGAATTGATCCAGGTTTAGCCAACACTGGTTGGGCAGTATTAAGTGATGAAAAAACTTTAGTGGAATGTGGCTGTTTGAAAACTAAAATTAGCGATACTTCAGCAAACAGATTAAACCAAATTTATGAAGAGATTGAAGGATTAATTAAAAAATATAAAGTGGAGGTAATGGCAGTTGAAACATTATTTTTTGCTAAAAATGCCAAGTCGGCGATTAAAGTAGCCGAGGCAATTGGAGTAATTAAAATTTGTGGACAAAGAAATGGAATCGAAGTGGCAGGGTTTACTCCACTTCAAGTGAAAATGGCTTTGGTGGGATATGGAAGAGCCGAAAAAGAACAAGTAGAAATTATGGTTAAAGAATTTTTGGGATTAGATAAGCCGATACAGCCAAATCACGCTTCGGACGCGGTGGCAGTGGCGCTGACTTATTTGTTTACTAATAAAGATTTAGCTGGTTTGATGTAGTTTTGTGGATATTAGATAGTGTTTGGTTTTTATTCGGGATAAGGTAAAATGGATTTATGATTTCAAGTTTAAAAGGAGAAATTTCTAGAGTTGGAAATAATTTTGTGGAGATTGAAGTGGGTGGAGTGGGTTATTGGGTGTGGTGTGGATTGAACTTTTTGAAAAGAAGAACAGTAGGAGAAGTGATGAAAATTTATACTTATCAATCAGTTTCGGAAAATGATATTTCACTTTTTGGTTTTGAAACAGTTGATGAAGTTAATTTATTTCAGATGTTGATTTCGGTTTCGGGAGTGGGTCCAAAAACCGGGGCACAAATAATGGGACAAGCTGAAAGTGAGGAAATTATTAAAGCAATTGGAGATGCTGATGTTAAATTTTTTGAAAAAATTAAGGGGATTGGTAAAAAAACAGCTCAGAGAATTATCATTGATCTGAAATCTAAGGTTGGTGGCTTGAAAGATCTCAATCTGGCCGACTTCGCTGAAGCTTCGACGGCTGAAAACGATTTAAGTTTAAGTTTAAAGCAATTGGGATTTGACAGAAAAGAAATTGAAAAAGTGATAGCGAAATTACCGGTTGAGTTAGTGACAATTGAAGAAAAATTGTCTTGGTGTCTGGGAAATATAAATTAAAAATTAATGACCAATTTCTAATTTCTAATGTCTAATAAAACAAAAATACAAAATCAGGAATTTTTAAATCCGAAAATTGAGACGGAAGAAAAAATAGTGGAGAAAAGTTTGCGACCGCAAAAATTAAATGAATTTATTGGACAGGAAAAATTAAAAGAACAGTTACAGATTTTTTTGGAAGCAGCTAAAAATAGAAATGAAGCTTTAGATCATATTTTATTTTATGGTCCACCGGGTTTAGGGAAAACAACTTTGGCTTGTTTGATGGCGCGAGAAATGGGCAGTAATATTAAAATGACTTCTGGTCCAGCATTGACAAGAGCGGGGGATTTGGCTTCGATTTTGACGGGACTTAAAAAAGGTGATTTTTTGTTTATTGATGAAATTCATCGATTAAATAAATTAGTGGAAGAAATGCTTTACAGCGCTATGGAAGATTTTGCCTTAGATATTGTCTTGGGTAAAGGACCGTCAGCAAAGACAGTTAGACTTAATTTGCAAAAATTTACCTTAGTTGGGGCAACAACTCGAATTGGATTAATTAGCGGACCAATGAGGGATAGATTTGGCTATGTTCAACAGTTAGATTTTTATGAAGAGACTGATTTGAGTGAAATTATTGAAAGAACAGGAGAAGTTTTGAAATGTAAAATTAATTGTGAAGCGGCTAACTCGATTGCTAAAAGATCTCGAGGAACGCCAAGAATTGCCAATAGATTATTGCGACGAGTGCGAGATTATGCTCAAGTTAAAAATGATGGCTTAATTACGTTAAATGAAGTTGAAGAAGCTTTAAAAATGTTGGGAGTAGATGAAATGGGATTGAGTGATGCAGATAGAAAGTATTTAGATGTAGTCAAAAAACAATATAATGGAGGGCCAGTGGGAGTGGAGAATATTGCCGCAGCTTTAACGGAAGACGTGGGAACAATTACGGAAGTTTATGAACCGTTTTTAATGAAAAAAGGATTGATTAAAAGAACACCAAAGGGTAGAATTTTAGTGTGATTAATTTTGAAAAAATTGAAGGTTTTGATTGGGATAGAGGAAACATTGATAAAAATTTACTGAAGCATGGAATTAATTGTCGTGAAGCCGAAGAGATTTTTCTAGATATTAATGGAATTCACTTAGAAGATAATAAACATTCATTAAAAGAACAAAGGTTGGCGATTATTGGAAAAACTTTTTCAAATAAAATATTAATTGCAATTTTTACTGTTAGAAAAAATAAAATAAGGATAATTTCAGTTAGAAATGTTAATAAAAAAGAAAAAAGTTTATATCTAATTTAATTTGTAAATACAATGTATTTACCTTTTTTTAAAAAAGTAAGTTCTAAAACGAATCCGAACACCTGATATACAATCAGGCATGAAAA
>CAZICU010000007.1:0-39364 GCA_964537905.1 uncultured Gammaproteobacteria bacterium | reverse complement strand
CTAAAACCCTTTTTCATTAACTAATTCTACTCATTATTTTTATTAATTGCTACTTACTACTTGCTACTAGCTAATTGCTACTAGCTAATTACTACTAGCTACTAGCTAATTCACTATTTCACCACCTCTGCCGCCAAAATATCACGATAACAATATTTAATTCCACCACATTCCCATTTATCTTTTTGACAATCAGGATTAGTAATATTCTCTAAATCTGTAAAAAATAAAAAACTATTTTCATCAACTCCAACTTGATAACAAAAATTTTTTTCTAAATGATTTTCATTTGGCATTAATGTCAAATAAGTATAATCACCATCTTTCCACGCTTTACCCCACAAACTATTAATCAAATTTTCTTCTGGTAATTTACCATAGTCTTTATAATACAATCTCACTGCTTTTGATAATTCGTGTAAACTTGACATTCTATCAGCATCTCGCGATTTTGCCGCCGCCAAAGCAAATTGATTATAAGTAATTTTACCCAAAATAGCCAAAACTATCAGAATAATTAATATTTCTATTAAAGTTGATTTTGTTTTCATAACTCTATTAATTACAAGAAGAAGTTCGACAAACTTCTAAGCTACAAGTTCCCCAATAACAATTATCCGGTGCACTACAACCAATCCCAGCCGCATCATTACAACCAGAGGCATTTAACTTTAAACAAATCCTACCACAATCAGATGAAACTCCATCTCCTTCATACCACAATACATTTGAACTAGAAACACCATAATTAACTGTTTCTCTATCAAACACTGCCGTATATCTAGTATGCGAAACATCTTCATACCAACCATCAGGAATATCTTTATCTTTTTCGTTTCCCAAATTAGTTACCACTTTAAACCAATTATCATCAACCATAATAGAATACACCTTACCATCAGGATCGCAAGGCCATTTATTTAAATAATTTGCCATTTCTATTATTGTTTCTCCACAATTAGTTTCCACATTCCAAATACTTACTTCATCAAAACTAGGATATCTACCTTTATCATTAAAATATTCTTCAAAAGCTGTTCTGATTTTATTAAGATCTTTCTTTTTAACTGAATCATTTGCTTTATCAATCAATAATTTTGGCGATAACACACCTATTAATAAAATCATCAACGAAGCTAAAATTGATACCGACAATATTAATTCAATCAAAGTAAACCCTAACTTTTTTTTATTTTTCACTTTTTACTTTATAATTTTTTACTTTATAACTTAATTTATTTTACTCACAAATACTATTTTTAACAAATTAAATTAATACTTAATGCAAAATACTTGATATTAAATAGCAAATTTCAGATCCCCAAAACCAAGCTATAAAAACTCCAAAAATTAAAAATGGACCAAAAGATATTTTGGTTCTTTTATTGGCTTTTTTAGTCATAATTAAAATCAAACCAAACACTGCTCCAAAAATAAAAGCCACATACATAGCTGTAATTATTTTAGGATAACCCAAAAATAATCCCATAAAAAACGCCAATTTTACATCACCAAACCCCATCCCTTTCTTTTTAGTAATCAAATACAAACAATATAAAAACAAAAAAGATCCCACTGCCGACCACAGATAATTCCAATCACCAAAATGTCCAGAGAACCAGAGAACCAGAGAACCAGAGACTAATATTACTGTTGAAAAATCCGGCAAAATCATATATTTCAAATCAAACACCCCACTAAACACCAAAAACACAATAATTACCAAACCAATTATAAATTCTACCAATGTTTGGTAATTAGTAATTGGTAATTGGTAATTGTTTGGAATAATTGTAGTTTGGTTATTGATTATTATCCAATAAACCAAAAAAAATATTCCCATCACTATCTCTACAATAGGGTAGAGTAGTGACAATTTTTTCCGACAACACCTTGATTTACCTTTCTGTAACAACCACGATATCACTGGAACATTTTCATACCAATGTAACTGCTTTCCACAATAATCACAATACGACCGACTTTTGTTTGTATCTTGGAATTTGGTTATTGGTTTATTCATACCGTATTTTATTGAAATACGGTATGTCAACATATTTACAAAACTCCCACAACACAATCCTAATATAAAAACCATTATCGACAACCAAATTTCCATAAATCAATTCTAACAGAATTTTTAGACTTCTCCCTTTTTTAAGGGGAGATGTTACGAAGTGACAGAGAGGTTTTATTTGTTTCCACCAAAAACCCCTTCGTTGCCGAAGGGGTTAAAGTTTAAATCAATTTCTTTTACTAAGGAACACATTTAAATATAGCTATGTTACCTGCTGAGATAGCCGCAGTTGGATCTCCCCAAGCATCAGCTCCATCTCCAGTTGTAGGTGGAGCAATACAATTTACTCCATCAGCTCCAACTTTTGTTGCAGTACCAGTAGTTCCACTCAAACAATAAAGAGAATTAGTTGTTGATTCTCGATTTGACTTAGCCTTAGGTACATAACAAACATAAACTGAACCACCAGAACCACCTTCTTTAAAGAGCCATAAAGCATTTTCAGGGTGAAGACCACCAACCACTGTTTTAAATTCATCTTTGACCATAAAAGCAGTTTTTAATTCATCAGTAGCTATTAATAAACCAGGAGTAGCCGTATCTGTTTCACAACTAGCAACAGCCACATCTGGCTGGTCAGTAGAAGCTCCAGAAGCACAAATACCAAATCCAATAGTATCAGATCTTAATAACATTGCCGTTTCCACTGTTGGTTTTACACTTCCATACGTCATCCATGGATAAGCTTGAGCATTAGCATAATAACGTTCATAAGAATTCATTACTTCTGCCGCATCATTTTGGACAGTTGAATCCTTGGCTTTATTTGACTGTTCAATTGGATTAATAGTTGCCAACACTGCCACTGACAAAATTGAAATTAGGGCTATGACGATCAATAATTCCACCAAAGTGAAACCCTTTTCAAGAATTTTTCTTTTATTCATTTTTTCAAATTAATTATTAATTTTTAATTATTAACTCTTAATTAATAACTATTATTACATTCATTATTTACTATTAAAATTGTGATGTCAAGTTATATATTGGCATCATTACAGCTACCACCAAAAAAGCCACTCCTATACCCAACAAAATCATAATCATTGGTTCAATTGCCGAAGTTAAAGATTTTACCGATTGTTCCGCCTCACTCGAAAAATAGTCAGAAACTTTTAATAAAACTTCATCCAATTTTCCCGTTGCTTCACCTGTTGCTACAATTTGGTTAACAATAATAGGAAAAACTCCAGTTTCCTCAAAAGAATTAGCAATTGAAAATCCTTTTTGAACTCTTTCTGAAATTTTTAAAAATGCTTCAAGATAGACCGAACTTTCAGCAACATTAGCTACAATTCTCAAAGCTTCTACCAAAGGAATTCCCGCCGACAACAACATCGACAAAGTCCTAATAGTTGTTGTCAAAATATTTTTCTTTGTCAATTCGCCTAAAATTGGAATTTTAAGTTTAAATTCATCTATTTTCATTCTAATCTTTTTATTTTTTCCACCAATTTTAAAAAATCCAATTATTCCCACAACAACGATTGGAATTAAAAACCAAAATTTACTAAAAAGATTAGACAAAAAAATCAAAAATCTAGTTGAAGCTGGCATATCAGCTCCAAAATCAGCATACATTGATAATAATTTTGGCACTACAAAAACCATCATAATCACAATTACTACCAACATAGCAATCACCACAATTACTGGATAAATCATCGCCCCTTTCACTTTTCCTTCAAAATCATTTTGTTTTTCTAAACTATCAGCTAATTTTTCCATAACTTCATCCAATACCCCAGCTTTTTCACCTGCATCAACCGAAGCAATATAAGCCTCACCAAAAACTTTTTTATATTTTTCCAATCCAGTTGATAAACTCTGACCACCTTGAACAGAATTTAAAGTATAATCCAAAATTTCATACATTAAAGTTCCATAATTCATCTGATTTTTCAAAAGAGACAAAGAATCAGTTAATGGCAAACCAGAATTCATCATTGTTGATAATTGCCGAGTAAATACACTTACTTGTTTCAATTTTACTTTAGAAAAAAGATTTTTATTTATTTCTTTTAAGAAATTTTCTTTTTTTTCACTTACAAAAAAAGGGATTAAACCACTATTCTTTATTGACTCTAATACTTCTTTTTTATCTCGGAAATCAGCCTCTCCTTTTATTAATTTTCCACTCCAATCCCTTGCTTTGTATATAAACTTCATAAATTTAATTTATTTTTCCTCAGTTTAGACTGAAATTCAACCAAATTAGTAACATAACCCAAAGCTACTTCTTCACTAATTTTTCCTGATAAAACTAATTTAGCCAAATAAGTGTCCAATCCAATCATTCCCAAATCAGCTCCTGTTTGAATCACATTATCCAACATAAAAGTTTTTCCTTCTCTAATCATATTTTTAGTCGCTGGAGTATTCATCATCACTTCAAAAGCAGGAATTCGACCTCCATTAATTGCTGGTATCAATCTTTGTGATACAACCGCCGTTAACACCGAAGCTAATTGAACTTTTATTTGATCTTTTACATTTCCTGGGAAAACATCGACAATTCTATCAATAGTTTGTGAAGCAGAATTAGTGTGAAGCACTGAAAAAACTAAATGACCAGTCTCAGCAATTGTCAAAGCTGATTGAATTGAGTCTAAATCACGCATTTCTCCAATAAAAACAACATTTGGGTCTTGTCTCAAGCAAGATCTTAAAGCTGAAGGAAAATCATTAGTATCTCCTCCCAACTCCCGCTGAGAAATAATTGATTTAATCGGTTTTAATACATACTCCACTGGATCTTCAATCGTTACTATATGTCCATTTCTAATTTTATTAATTTCATTCAAAAGTGCCGCCACCGTTGTCGATTTACCATGACCAGTTGGTCCAGTTATTAAAACAAAACCTTGCTTTAAATTAATAAAACTCTTCAATATTTCAGGTAAATTTAATTCATCAAATGAAGGAACTTCTTGAGACAAAATTCTCAAAGAACAAGCTAAAGTTTCTTTTTGAAAATAAACATTAGCTCTAAATCTAGCCTCAGTTGTATCAAAAGAAAAATCCAATTCTTTCAAATCATCTAATGATGTTTTTTGTTTTTCACTTAATAAAGACAAAATCATTTCTTCTATTAAAGGAGTATCTTCATCTGACCAATTAAAAACATTTGATAACTCACTATTTATCCTAAATTTTGGTAAAACACCTACTAGTAGATGAATATCCGAGGCTTTATTTTCTACCGCCAAAGTCAATAATTTTTTTAATTTTGTATGCATTTTGTTTTATTGCTACTTGCTACTAGCTAATTACTAATTTTCTAACTAATATTGTGCCACTCTGACCACTTCATCCAAAGTTGTCACTCCTTCTAAAACCTTTACATATCCATCTTGTTTCATAGTTAACATTCCTTCTTCTATAGCTAATTTTTGAATTTCAAAAGCCGTCGCTTTTTCAATTATTAATTTTGAAATTTTTTCCGAAATTAACATAACTTCATAAATAGCTACTCTTCCCATATAACCAGTATTGTTACATTTATCACAACCAACTACTTTGGGGATAGTCACTTTTTTCCCTTCTTTTTTAAATTTATCTTCAATCAAACTATAAATTGGTCCCAAAGTTATCTTCATTTCTTGCTCTTGTTCTGGATTCATTTCTATCTGAGTACAACAATCTTTACAAACTCGTCGTAATACTCGTTGACCCATTACACAATTCAAAGAAGAAACCAACAAAAACGGTTCAACTCCCATATCTAATAATCGTGGAGGCACACCAGAAGCATCATTTGTATGTAATGTTGAAAAAACCAAATGACCAGTTAAAGCCGCATTTATAGCTAAATCTGCTGTTTCACTATCACGAATTTCTCCCACCATAATGACGTTTGGATCTTGACGTAAAAATGATCTTAGTGCCGAAGCAAATGTTAAACCAGCTTGAACATTTACTTGAACCTGATTAACTCCTTTCATTTGATATTCCACTGGGTCTTCAATTGTTACCACATTAACTTTTGATGTCGCCACAATATCCAAAATAGAATAAAGGGTTGTTGTTTTACCTGATCCAGTTGGACCACAAACAATAATAATTCCATGAGGCCTTTGCACCGAATTCATTAAATTCTTTAAAGCTAAACCTCTTAACCCTAAATCTGGCAAAGTTGGCACTTTTTGAGATTTTTTAAGTAAACGCATAACTACTTTCTCTCCATAAGTCGTCGGTAATGTCGACACCCGCAAATCAACATCATTATCATCCACTGAAAAGAAAAATCGACCATCCTGAGGCACCCTTTTTTCATCAATTTTTAAATCAGAAAGAATTTTAATTCTCGATACTACCGCATCTTGAACATTTCTAGGTAATAAATATTTTTCTTGTAAAATACCGTCAATTCGATATCTTATTCTAACATTTTCTTCTTGTGGTTCAATATGAATATCCGAAGCTCTAGCTTTAACTGCATATTCCAAAATTGTTGACACAATCTTAGCCACTGGTGCCTCAACTTCCACTTTTTCTTGAGACTTTTTCATCTCAAATTCATCAGTTTTACGTTCATCCAAAGCTTTATTAACCTCTGAAGTAATATTTTTTTCCCTTATATATTTTTCCCTTATAAACGAGGCTATTTGTTTCTCTCTTGACATTGAAACATTGATTTTAAAGTTAGTTTTTTTCTCTAAAAATTCCAATGTTTCCAAATCTAGAGGATTTGACATGGTCACAAACAATGTTTTTGCTTTTGGATCAAATCGATAGGGGACTATGTTATATTTTTGAGCCACACTTTCTGGGACCAAACTTAAAGCTTCTGGAGAAAAACCGATATTATCCAAATCAACATAAGGCACTTTCAAAAATTTAGCTTTAGATTTAACAAAATCTTCATCAGAAATTATTCTCAAAGACTTTATGATCGCCTCTTCCATTTCACCTGTCTTTATTTGGCGCATCCCAATTTCTTCAAATGTTTTTTCATCAATCAATCCTTGATCCTTCAATACCTCTCTTAGGCTCTTATATATTTTTGTTGTAAAATCATTCATAATACTTACATTCATAGTACATTTTTTTTATTATCAACGCAACCAAAATGGACATTTTCCCTTCCACTTTAATTATCTCTTCTAACCAATCAAATATTTCCGTCCAAATCGATTGCATATGTCATCAATTAAATAATAAATTAAACCCTAATAATCCAGATATTTTTACTATCGACAAAACCACTGGTTGGACAATTGAATTAGTTCGTCAAACCAGACATTTTTTATCTCAAAAACCGTTTAATCATTCCAATAAAATTATTATTATTTATCAAGCCGAAAATCTTAATATTGAATCACAAAATGCTTTATTAAAAACACTTGAAGAACCAGGGTTAAATAATTACGTTATTCTTTCAACTTCTAAACCAACAAAACTTTTGTCAACCATTAATTCCCGTTGTCAAATAATCAAATTAAAAAATGATCATCAAATATTAGACAATATTCCTATTAAAATTTCCCATAATATTCAAAATGATTTACTCACTAGTGAATCATTATCAAAAGATAAAGATCAAGTTCTTCCTTTTTTAGAAAATCAACTTAAAATTCAAAAAGAAATTTTAATCAAAAATCCAAATCAAAAAAATTCTCTTCTAATTCAAAAAATAATTAAATCAATTCAAATGATCAATGCCAACGTCGATCCTCGCTCCGCCCTAGATTTTCTTTTTCTGTCTTAGATAATTACTACTAGCTACTAGCTAAATGACTAATTTATTTCCCGCACTTTCCCCTTAACCATTTAAAAAAAAATGCTATAATCTCCTAGATATGTTTTCTCCGGTTTTTTCAATCAATAATCAAATTCTAAAAAATATTGGTAGCATTGAAGCTGCCAAAGCTATTATTGATGAAGCTCCCTTAATTCCAGCTTATGAAAAGCAATTTCAACAAGAGGCTATTGTTAGAACTGTCCATTATGGAACTCGTATCGAAGGTAACGATTTAACTTTTCAAGAAGTCGCTCGTCTAGTTGAAGGCCATCAAATAACCGCCGGTGAAAGAGACATCCAAGAAGTCATTAATTATCGTAATGTTATGTCATATCTCGAAGAGCTTTGGTCACTTTACGATGCTAGTATGCCTCTTCCAGAAGAAAAACCAATAATTTCAGACAAAAAAGATCGACCTTTTTTTTATAGCGAAACTATTATCAAAAGAATTCATGAATTAACTACCGCCAAAATTATTTCTGAAACTGAAGTTGGAAAATATCGTCATCAACAAGTAGTTTTAAAAAATACCAAAACTGGGGAAATTGCTCATCGACCACCACCAGCCATTGAAGTCCCTTATCTTATGGCTGATTTAGTTGATTGGCTCAATAGTTCAGAATCACAAGAAATTCATCCAGCCATAAAATCAGCTATTACTCAATACATTTTAGTCGCCATTCATCCTTTTATTGAAGGTAATGGTCGTGTCTCTCGAGCTTTTGCTCTTCTGCCACTTTATGCCCAAGGATATGATATTCGTCGTCTTTTTTCTATGGAAGAGTATTTTGATCGTAATGCCGAAGATTACTACAATACGATTCAAAACACTCATTTACTTTCTTCCGATATTTTTAAACGTAATCTTAGTCGATGGATTGAATATTATACTCAAGCTTTATCTATTGAACTTTCTCGAATCAAAGAAAAAGTTCAATCACTTTCTCGTGATATTAAACTCAAACAAAAACTTGGCGGCAAGCAAATCCATCTCACCGAAAGACAAATTAAACTTGTTGAATACATGCAACAATTCGGCGGCCTTCGAATGCCTGATGCTCAACAACTTTTACCCATGGTTTCCGATGATACTATTTGGCGTGATCTAAAAAAATTAGTTGATACTGGCGCTGTTGAAAAACGTGGTTCCACCAAAGGAGCCTACTACTGTCTGGTCAACGCCTAAATCAAATCCTTCCTCCGGATAAACCGGTATCCTCCCTTATCAAGGGAGGAATTTATTTTTTTAAAATTTTCTCCCTTTGTTAAGGGGAGATATCCCGATGAACATCGGGAAGAGAGGATTAAAAAATAGACAGTTAGTTTATAATAATTTAATGATCACTCTCGATTCTCCGGAACTCAAAAATATCTCTCCCGAAAAATTAGGTGAATTAATGATTGATGCCAAAAAAATCTATTACACCACCGGCAAACCAATTATGGATGATCACACTTGGGATATTTTAGAAGATATTCTCCGAAAAAAACTTCCTTATCACCGTATTTTTACTAAAGCCGGAACTTCAAGTTTCGTTTCCGGCTTCGATAAAAAAAAACACTCCCTTCCCATGGGCTCTCAAAACAAAGTCAATAAGATTGACGATTTAGTTCATTATTTTGAACTCAAGAAAGTCTTACCTCTCCTTGTCAAAGGAGGGGATGGGGGTGGATTAGTTGTTCAGCCAAAATGTGACGGCATTTCTTTGGAAATAATTTATCAAAATGGAAAACTGGTTGAAGCCATCACTCGTGGCGACGGCCATATTGGTGATGTTATTACCCAAAATGTGGTCAAAATGAAAAATTTTGTTTCCCAATTTAAAGACAATTTTTCCGGCGCTGTTCGTTGTGAAATCGTTATGTTAAATAAAGATTTCGAAAAATTAAATAAACTGGTAAAAAACAATGCCCCGGCCCTGTCAAGGGAAGGGGATGGGGAAGGGTTTTATTCTAATTCTCGCAATGCTGTGTCAGGTATTTCTCAACGCCTCGACGGTAAATATTCCGAACTTTGCAGTTTATATGCCGTCGATTTATATTGTAGAGACGTTTTGCAAAACGTCTCTACTGAATCCAACAAAATAAATTATTTAAAAACCCACGGTTTTACCACTGTTGAAAATTTCATTTGTCAAAATTTTGATCAAGTCGAAACTATTTATCAAGATTTTCTAAACAAAAAAAGAAAAGACTATCCTTTTGAAATCGATGGTTTGGTTATCAAAATTAATGATATTGATTTACAACAGAAGCTTGGTTTTAAAAATAATCGTCCCAAAGGTCAAGTTGCCTACAAATTTCCGGCTCGTTCCTCTCAAACCAGAGTTATCAATATTACTTGGCAAGTCGGACCAATGGGAACCATCACTCCTGTTGCCGAAGTTGATCCAATTGAAATCTCTGGAGCCATTATTACTTTTGCTTCTTTAGCTAATTACGATTTAATTAAAGAAAAAAACATTAATATCGATGATATCGTTGAAATTCAACGTCGTGGCGATGTTATTCCCCATATTGAAAATGTTGTCACTAAAATTAATTCTGGTCACATCATTGCTCCAACTCATTGTCCTTCTTGTAACACTAAATTGATCATCGATAATAAATTTTTAAAATGTCCTAATATTCAAAAATGTTCGGCTCAAATTCTTGGCTCTCTTAAACTTTTTTGTGACACTCTCGAAATTAAAGGCATTTCCGACAAAACCATTACTAAACTTTATCAATTAAATTTAGTTAAATTACCAGGCGATTTCTATAATCTAAAAATTTCTGATTTTGAAAATATCGCTGGCCTCGGCCACAAATCTGGCACTAATATTGTTGGAGAAATTCAAGCCAAAAAAACTCTTACTCTCAAACAAATTTTAGATGCCGCTATTATTCCTAATTTTAGTTCTCAACGAATTATCCAATTAATTAATCTCGGTTTTAACACTCCAGAAAAAATTCTAAACATTACTGTCGATCAACTCGAAGCTCTTCCCGGAATTCAAATCACTCTGGCCAAAAAAATTTATCAAGGTATTCAAGACCGAAAAGATTTTATCCAATCAATCCTTGATCATGTTCAAATTAAAAATTTCAAATTAAAAATTAAAAATTCAAATATCGACGGTTTATCTTTTGCCATTACTGGCACTCTCTCCGTCCCCAGAAAAGAGTTAGAAAATAATATTATTTCTCTTGGTGGCCAATTAGCTTCATCTGTCTCTAAAAATACCGATTATCTAATCACCAATGAAACCAAATCCAATTCCAGTAAGTTTATTAATGCCCAAAAATTTGGCACCAAAATCATCACCGAAGCTGAATTTGATCAATTAGCAGTCGAACACTAAGACTGCTAATATGACGTCCATTTTTAATTCTACCTGTCTTTAGGTTTAATTTATATATCAAAATAATACTATAAGTATCTTTAATAATCAAAATATTACAACAAGTGGGTTTTAAAATAACTGCTAAAATAAGCTATGAAACTCATTATCGGTCTTGGTAATCCCGATAAAAAATACCAAAACACTCGTCATAATCTAGGATCAAATATTATTAAACAATATATAGAGACGTTTTATAAAACATCTTTACAACTTAAAAAAAATCTCAATACTCAAATCTATGAAATCGGGCAGGGGAGTAGTAAAACAATTTTCGCCATTCCTACTGAATATATGAATAATTCTGGTTTATCTGTTCAAAAAATTTCTAATTTTCACAAAATATCTCCTTCTAATATTTACATCATTCACGATGATCTTGATTTATTAGTAGGGGAATATCGTCTCCAATTTGATCGAGGACCGGCTGGCCATAATGGCATTAAATCTATTATTGAAAATTTAGGTACCCAACAATTTCATCGCCTTCGAATCGGTATTGGTAAGCCTCAAGACAATATCCCTATCGAAGACTACGTTCTCCAATCATTTTCCAAAGAAGAATCAGATATAATAAACTCCATCAACCCAAAAATTTTTGAAGAAATATCAAAAATTATTAATTCCTAATTTATTAGACATTAGAAATTAAATATTAGAAATTCAAAATTTGGGCCGTTAGTTTAGTTGGTAGAATACTGCATTCGCATTGCAGAGATCGGGAGTTCGACTCTCCTACGGTCCACCATGATTAAAATTCTCAAATCAATTACCAAATCTATCAAACACAGTATTAAAAACGACCCAGAGATAAATAAGTTTTATAATAAACATCCAAAAATTTGTCGTTTTTTAAAAAAAAGATTTACTTCCAACGAAAAATATGGTTTTTATTTAACTATTGGCATTATTTCTACTTTAATTTTTATTTACCTTTTTTTTGGTATTGTCAGAGATTATATTGGTCAAGAAAATTTAGTTCAATTTGATCTTCGAGTTATTAATCTTTTTGCTACTTTTAGACACCATCAACTTAATCAACAAATGCTTTTTATTACTTACTTAGCCAAAGGTGAAATTATTGTTTTTGGATTAATTATTTTTTCCCTTATTTTTTATCTTTATCAAAAATGGCGTTTTCTCTATACCCTAATTATCTCTGTGGGAATTGGAGAATTATTTGTTTGGATTATAAAAAATATTATTGAAAGACCCCGTCCACCATTAATCACCGCTTTAGTCACTGAATCCACCTCTAGTTTTCCCAGTGGACACACTTTTGTGGCTATTGCTTTTTATGGGCTACTTGGTTACTTTATTATTCAATCAGAAAAACATAAATTTATTAAAATCATCAGTTTTATTTTTTGTCTAATTTTAATTAGTCTTATTGGAATTTCTCGTGTCTATCTTGGAGCTCATTGGCCTTCAGATGTTTTGGCTAGTTTTATGGTTGGACTCGCTTGGTTATCTATTTTAATTACATCACTAAAAATTAAAAAAAAGTTTAATCCACCAAAAGAGTTTAAACCTCACTTAAATAAAATTAAATCAAGGGTTTTTTCCTTATTTTTAATTTTTATTTGGATTAGTTTTATTATTTTTTATTATTTAAATCATCCATTTCCAGAAAAAAAAATTATTTCCACCACTAAAGCTATTCTTCAATCAGAAGAAATAAAAACTAAATTATTTGAAAATTTACCAAAAGTTAGCGAATCAATTACTTCTTTACCAGCTGAACCAATCAATCTAATTTTTATTGGAAAAAAAGAAATTTTAGATCAATCTTTTACCCAATCTGGTTGGTTTTTATTAGATAAACCAAATTTTAAATCATATATCAAAATAATTACTTCTCTTCTTTTCAATCAATCTTATCCTCAAACCCCAGGACTTCCAGTTTTTTGGCACACTAAACCTTGTGAATTTGCTTATGGAAAACCAACCACTTCAAACTCTATTAGCTCTCGAGAACATATTCATTTTTGGGAAACAGATTTTGCCACTGAATCAGGAGATTATATTTGGGTAGGTACGGCTCATTTTGATGAAAATATTCAACGTAGATTTAACATTATTTTGCCATTTCATCACACCAATATTAAAGTTGACGATCAACGAGAAAGCATTAAAAATGAACTTCAAGAAAATGGTTTCATTAAAAATTATGAAAAGATTAATCTTACCGGATTAATGTATGGCTCAAAAAAAGGCAGTGGCAATAGTTTTTTAACCGACGGCCAAGCCTATATACTATATCTAAAATGAGAAAAGACAAACCAGAAAGTATTGCCATTCAATTAGGTAAATACAAAGAAACATTAGCAAAACGTCAAAAATACGTCAAAAATGAATTTCAGGCTTACGGCCTTGAACTAGCCAAAGAATTAGGTGATTGGAAAAATAAATCTCTTTATCTTCGTCTGGCTAAAACTGTCGATCGCCAAATTCTAGAAAAAGCTCGTTATTTTGTTAAAGATCAAAATCCTAACACTATTAAAACTCCATATAAACTTTTTATGTGGAAAATTAGACAATTAAAAGAAAATCAAAAAAAAATAGTATAATCAAAACTAGTGTTATACTAATAACTTATATGTCGTTTTTAAAGAAAAATTTAAAAAAAATCATCATCATTTCAATCCTTTTGGTTTTTGGATTTGGTGTTTATCAAATAAATGCTAAAACCAAAAATTCATCGATCATTAAATTTAATGATAAAAAAGAGATTGTCATTTCTCCCCAAAAAGAAACCATAAAAGAGGAAATTACCCTAACGGGATCTATTGATGCCGCTATTAAAGCTAATCTTCAATTCCAAACTAGTGGTCAACTTGCTTGGGTTGGAGTCAAAGTAGGGGATAAAGTTAAAAAGTATCAAGCTATTGCCAGTTTAAATAAAGAAATTTTAAAAAAACAACTCCAAGCTGATTTTAATAATTATCGTTCTTCTTTGGCTAATTTTGACGATACTCAAGACGAATACAAAACTGAAAAAGAAAATTCCAGTTTAACCGACGAAATGAAACGTATCTTAATTAGATCTCAAAACAGTTTAAATAATTCTGTTATAAATTACGAAATTCAAGATTTGGCTCTTAAATATGCCACTTTAGTTAGTCCTATCAATGGTATTATCACTGATATTGACCAACCCAATGCAGGTGTCAATGTAACTCCAGCTTCATCAACTTTTTCTATTATTGATCCTGCCAGTATTTATTTTAAAGCTCAAATTGATCAAGAAGATGTCATCAAAGTTAAAATCGGAGACAAAACTACTATCACTCTCGACAGTTTCCCAGAAAAAGAATTTGAGTCAGAAGTAATTTATATTTCATTTACCCCAATATCTGGTCAAACTTCAACTGTTTATGAGATTAGATTTAAATTAATTGATGATGATAATCAAGATCTTAAATACCGTCTTGGAATGGATGGCGACGCTATTATTTCTCTTCGAGAGTCTATTAACAATCTAGTTCTCCCCATCGATGCCGTAAATCAAGATGAAGATGAACCTTATGTTTTTATTAAATCGACCAACAATCAATTAATCAAAAAAAATATTAAAACTGGTATTGAAACTGATACTTCAATTGAAATTTTAGAAGGACTTTCCGAAAATGATCAAGTTGTCATCTCAAAATAATTCTAAAGTAATTTTAGAATTAAAGAATATTACTAAAACTTATATTACTGGCACGACTCAATTTAATGCTCTTGATAAAGTTAATCTCAAAATTTACCAAGGTGAATTTATCTCTATTACTGGACCATCTGGATCAGGCAAATCAACTCTTATGCACATTATTGGTTTACTCGACAATCCCACTTCTGGTGAGGTTTTATTAGAAGGTCGAGATGTTTCTCAATTCAAAGAACACCAATTAGCTCAAATTAGAAATGTTACTTTAGGTTTTGTTTTTCAACAATTTAATTTACTTGCCAAAACATCTTCTTTAGAAAATGTTTTATTGCCACTTCTTTACTCTGATATTCCCAAAAAAGATCGTCACCAAATGGCTCTAGACTTACTTACCAAAGTCGGACTTCAAGATAAATTAAACAATACCCCTTCTCAACTTTCTGGTGGTCAACAACAAAGAGTCGCTATTGCCAGAGCTTTAATTAACAATCCTAAAATTATTTTAGCCGACGAACCAACTGGAAATTTAGATAGCAAATCAGGTGAAGAAATTATGGATTTTTTTCATCAACTAAACCAAAAAGAGGGGAGAACTATCGTTTTTGTCACTCATGATATGGATTTAGCCAAACAAGCCAATCGAACTATTATCATCAAAGACGGTAAAATTTTGGAGGCCAAACATGCTTAAACCAAGTTTTAACGATTTATTAAAATCTAGTTTCCGCTCTATATTAAAAAATAAAAGCCGTACCATTCTTACTTCTTTGGGAATAATTATTGGGGTAACTTCGGTAATTTTATTAACTTCTATTGGCAATGGCCTCAAAAAATATGTTACCGATCAATTTGATTCTCTTGGTGCTAATTCTATTTATATTTCACCTGGCAAAGTTTTTAATGATGACGGGGGTTTTTCTCAAAGTGGCACAATAATGATCACCAGTTTTACTCAAAAAGATGTTTCTAATCTAGAAAGAAAAATCAAAAATGCTGACATCTCTCCTGCCAGCGCCGTTTTTGCCAATATCTCTTCTTCTTTTTCTACTCAAAAAAATATTGAAATTGATGGTTCTACAGAAAGTTTTGGTAAAAACAATAATCTTTCTCCTTCAGAAGGAAATGGTCGCTGGTTCACTAAAGAAGAAAATGATAAAAAAACTCCAGTAATTATTCTTGGTTATCAATTAGCTCAAGATTTATTTCCCAAATCAAATCCTCTTGGCAAAAAAGTTATTATCAAAGGAAAAACCCTAAAAGTTATTGGTGTTAGTGATCAAAAAGGTGCTTCCTTTGGTGGTCCAAGTTTTGACAAACAAGGTTATGTTCCTATTAATGTTGTTTTTGATTTATCTGGTAACGATGATATTAATAGCATTATTGTCAAAGTTAAAAACAAAGATTTAATTGAGAAAACTAAAAAAGAAATTACCAATATTATGCTTGAAAAATATGACGAAGACGCTTTTTCTGTTTTTGATAGTTCTCAACTTCTTAATTCTATTAATTCCATCATTAATGTTTTAACTATTGGCCTAACTGGTATTGCCGCCATTTCCTTAGTTGTTGGCGGAATTGGGATCATGAATATAATGTTAGTTTCAGTTACTGAAAGAACCCGTGAAATTGGTCTTCGAAAAGCTATCGGAGCCTACCCTCGAGCTATTCTTATTCAATTTTTAATTGAAGCCGTTATTCTTTCTTGCCTTGGAGGTCTTGTGGGAATAATTTTAGGCTATCTGGGAACTTTAGCTATTAAACCATTTTTTCCAGCCCAAGTAACTATTTCTTCAGTTATTTTAGCTTTTAGTGTTTCTTCACTAGTTGGAATAATTTTCGGTGTTGCTCCAGCTCGTAAAGCTTCTAAACTTTCTCCCATCGAAGCCCTCCGATACGAATAATCTGTTATTATCTTAATAGTGAAACATCAATTTCGATATCATTTATTAACTTCTGTCGTCCTTTTTACTCTTATTGCTTCTTTTTTAATTACTTTAAAAATTAACAATATTCAACTTCTTTACGTTTTTTTGGGAATATTTTTTGGGACATTTATTCTTGATATTGATCATTTTATTTATTGGTTTTTCTTAAAACCTAATAGCGAAGAAAGTCGTTTAGTTAAACTCGCTTTTAAAAATTATGATTTTATTTCCATTATTAAATTAGTTAATATTGGTCGTCTTAAACATCATAATTTAATTCTTCATCATTATTTTTTTCAAATCATACTAGTTCTTTTCTCTTTTTTTATTTTTACCTCTACCAACAATATTTTTGTTTTTAGTTTAGTTTTATCATTAAATCTTCATCTAATTATTGATGAATTATTTGATTTCTTCCGTAATCCAAAAATTCTTCAAAAATGGCTTTTTGCTCGAGAATTAAATCAATTACCTCTCAAATTTTTAGGCCGTTATCTCATAATTTTTATCGTCATTTTTTTGTTTTTTCTTTTTCTATTTTTTAAAATAAACTTATGATGGTTTCCAGCCCAGAATTATTTTTAGAAGCCAAAAAATACCTCACCGGTCATCAATCAGAATTAGTCAATGACGTTGAAATTATTCTTAAAAGACTTCAAATCAAAGATTTAATTAGTGATTTTTCATTTTTAGTCGCTCCTATCGCCAAAGCTTATGAAGGTTTTTTAAAAGATTTCTTCCTTAAAATAGGAATTATTAATGATAATGATTATGAAAGCGATCGTTTTCGTGTTGGTAAAACTCTTAATCCTTCACTTCGATACAAACACTTTTCTGTTTACCAACGACTTTCTGATTTTCATGAAAAAGGAGAAGAATTAGCTGAAAGTCTTTGGGACGCTTGGAAATTTGGTCGTAATGAAATTTTTCATTATTTTCCCGGTAACTATAAAAATCTTTCAAAAAATGAAGCTGAAGAAAGAATTAATCTTTTACTCAGATCCATTATTAAAGCAGGTAAATTTTTAGAATCAAACCCTTAAATTAATTTGTCATAATAACAAATTAATCCGATAAAATAGACTTTTTTAAAAAATTATTCGATTTACTTTAAAACTGAATCAAAAAAATTAATTATTATGTAATATAATGATAAACATATGACAAAAATTATCCTTGATCAAAACAAATGTATTGGCTGTAATACTTGTCCTTTACTCGATAGTGAAACTTTTGAAATGGATCCAACTACTTATAAAGCCAAAGTTAAAAAACAACCAGAAAAAATCACTGATGTTGTTCAAAATGCCGTTAATTCCTGTCCCGTTGGAGCTATTTCTATTCAAGAATAATAAAATTATTATCAATTAATCTTATGAAAACAATAAAAAAAGAAATTATTCAAAAAACTTTAAAATCAACTACCACTAAATCGGTAAAAATACCTTTAGTAGGAGTTATCTTTTTTTGTCTTCTTCTGGCTATTTCATCATTTTTTTCTGGGGCTGCTTGGTTAAAAATTAAAGGAACTTCTAACACTTCAAAAACAGCCGCCACTAATTTTGAATCCAAAAAATCAGACAAACCTGACTTTCAATTTTATGTTATGAGTTTTTGTCCTTACGGTAATCAAATGGAAGACTTAGTCAAACCAGTAGCTCAACTTCTTGGCAATAAAGTTAACATTCGTCCCCAATACATTTTTGAAAAAATTAGTGATCTAACTTCTTATTGTAAACAAACTTCTGGTGACATTAATCAATGTGCTGAATATATTAAAGCTGGTTATTTTGCTACTGAAGCTGATTGTAAAAAAACTATTAATGACTACAACAAACAATGTTTAGATGAGAAAAAATATCTTAAAATAGGTAATAATTTTTATAGTTCTCTTCATGGTCGAGTTGAGGCTAATCAAAATGTTCGTGAAATTTGTGCCTTTAATTTAAATGAAGATAAAACTAACTGGTGGAAATTTGTTGATAATACCAACAAAAATTGTACTTATACCAATGCCGATACTTGTTGGGAAGAACAAGCTAAACAAGCCGGATTTGACACTAACAAAATTACTGAATGTTTCAATAATCAAGCTGGTGAATTAATTGAAAAAGAAATTGCTTTAACTACCGAGTACAAAATCCAAAGTTCTCCTACTCTTATCGTTAATGGTATTACTTTTCCTCCAGAATCAGCTTACACTCAAGATGGTAAAGGTAGTTTAAAAATTGGTAAAAAAGTCTTTAGTCAAGACCAATATCGAACTTCTGATGCTATCAAAGAAGCTATCTGTGCTTCTTTTGATAAAGCTCCAAAAGAATGTAAAACTATTATTGAAATACCTAAAACAGAAGATGGCCAAGTCCAAGGTGCTGCCGAAGGTGGTTGCTAATAAATTATTAAGATATTTTAAAAAGAGACGCATCACCATGCGTCTCTTTTTGTTTTTATTGATAAAATAAAAAATATCTATGAAACTCAATTCATATTAAATAAAAAAAATTTTAATTTTTATTTTATTTAATTCATTCCATGAAATTAAACTCACATCAAATCCGAAAGAGTAGGGAAGTAGATGCCAAAAAATTACAGACCAACATTAATCGTAATCCTCTAGTCTTGGTATTAGATAATGTTCTAGATACTTACAATATTGGTTCTTTTTTTCGTCTCGGTGACGCTCTTGGTATTCCAAAAATATATTTATGTGGACCAGTTGTTACTCCTCCCAATATTAAAATCCATCGCGCCTCCATCGGTACTTGGAAATGGGTCCCTTGGGAACATTATGAATCAACTATTGATTGTCTTAAAAAACTAAAATCAGATGGTTTTGAAATTATTGCCTGTGAACAAAATAAAGATAGCCTTAATTATCTCCAAGCTAAATATCAAAAACCAATTGCTTTAATTGCTGGTAGTGAAAGTTATGGTATTTCCAAAGAAGTTTTAAAAATGGTTGATAAAATTATTGAAATCCCGATGTATGGGATAAATATATCACTTAATGTTCTTGTTGCCACCTCTATTATTGCCTTTGATATTCTCTCAAAAATATTACCTAAAGATAGGTAATATTTTCCACTAAAACTTACCTTATTTTTATTTTTTTATATAATTAAATTTATCCTATTTTTAGGCATATTTTGCTTATTGTAAACCTATTTTTGCTTTGTTAGAATGAATCTATCTTTAAAATTAATTTTAGATATTAGAAATTAAGATTTAGAAATTTTATTTTATGTCATCTCCACAAGACTATACTGGTCAACAAATAGTTGTTTTAGAAGGGCTTGAACCAGTTCGTAAACGTCCCGCCATGTATATTGGATCTACCGATATTAGGGGATTACATCACTGTTTAACTGAAATTATTGATAATTCTATTGATGAAGCTTTAGCTGGTTTTGCCAAAAACATTTGGATAGTTATTCACCCCGATAATTCTACTACTGTGGCTGATGACGGCCGAGGTATTCCTATCGATATCATGCCAAAATACAATAAACCAGCCATTGAAGTTATTATGACCACTCTTCATTCAGGTGGTAAATTTGAAGGAGCTGCTTACAAAGTTTCTGGTGGTCTTCATGGAGTTGGCGCCGCTTGTGTCAATGCTTTATCAAGTAATTATCAAATTGAAGTTCGTCGAGACGATAAGGTTAATTTTATTGAATTTTCTCGTGGTAGTTTAAAAACAAAATTAACTGAAATTCCTGAAAGTAAAATTGAAAAAATCAGAAAACTTATTCCCAAAACTATTAGTGGAACTACAGTTACTTTTTCTCCTGATCCAGATATTTTCAAAGAAACTCTTGAGTTAGATGACAAAACCATCATCAAATCAATCAAAGATCGAGCCTATCTTACTAGTAAAATTTACTTTCATTTTTATGATGAAAGAAAAAATACTCAACATCATTACTATTTTGAAGGTGGAATTCTTTCCTTACTTCGAGAATTAAATAAAAATAAAGTTGTTGTTCATGAACCCATTCTTTTAAAAAGAGAAGAGGAGGGAATTAACGTTGAAGTAGCTATCCAATACAACGATACTTTTCAAGAAAATACCCCCTCTTTTGTCAATATTATTAATACTCACGAAGGCGGCACTCATCTTACCGGTTTTAAATCTGGATTAACCAAAGTCATCAAAGATTACGCCACCAAAAAAGAATTAATGAAATCTAAAGACGACGTTATTACCGGAGATGATGTTCGTGAAGGTCTTACTGCTGTTGTTTCTATTAAAATGGGATCAAAAGATCTTCAATTTGAAGGTCAAACTAAAGGTAAATTAGGTAATAGTGAAGTCCAACCAATTGTTTCCAAAATTGTCAAAGAAGAATTAGAAATTTATTTTGAAGAACACCCAGATGTTGCCAAATCTATTGTTGGTAAATCAATTTTGGCTATTCAAATTCGTAAAGCCGCTCGTGCCGCCAAAGACGCTATCATGCGCAAAGGAGCTTTTGAATCTCTCGGATTACCAGGAAAATTAGCTGACTGTCAATCAAAAGATCCAGCTGAAAGTGAAATCTATATAGTTGAAGGAGATTCTGCCGGTGGTAGTGCCAAACAAGGAAGAGATCGAAAATTTCAAGCCATCTTACCCCTTTGGGGAAAAGCTCTTAATACCGAAGGCATGCGTATCGACAAAGTCGTTGGTTCTGATAAATTAAAAGATCTAATTATTGCTTTAGGTATGGGTATTGGTGAAACTATGAATTTTGATAAACTTCGTTATCATCGGATTATTTTAATGTCCGATGCTGATGTTGACGGTTCTCATATCGCTACTTTATTACTCACCTTTATGTATCGACATTTACCTAATCTTATTGAAAGTGGTTATGTTTACATTGCCATGCCACCTCTTTTTAAAATTAAACAAGGTAAAGAAGTAAAATATGTCTACACCGAAGAAGAAAAAGAAGATTATATGAAAAAAATCGATAATTCTAAACCTTATGATGTTCAACGCTATAAAGGTTTAGGTGAAATGAATCCACAACAACTTTGGGATACCACCATGAATCCAGCCACTCGAGTTTTAAAAAGAGTTACTGTTACTGATGCTATCAAAGCTGATGAAGTTTTTAGAATATTAATGAGTGAAGATGTTCCTCCACGAAAGAAATTTATTCAAACTCATGCTCATTTAGCCAAACTAGATATCTAAAAATATGAAATCAAATAAAATATTAAAAGTTATAAAAAATAATTTCCCGATTTATCGGGATTAAAGATAGACTTGAATTATTATGACTGACGAAAAAAATACTATTGTTACTGACGTTATTAGAACCAATAATAATATTGGTAAAGTTCTAGAAGTCGACATTGTTCCAGAAATGGAAACTTCATATTTAGACTATGCCATGTCAGTCATCGTTTCTCGGGCTTTACCTGATGTCAGAGATGGTCTTAAACCAGTCCACCGCCGAATCATTTATGCTATGGATCAAATGGGTCTTGGTAGCGGTAAAAATACCAAATCTGCCAAAGTTGTTGGAGAAGTTTTAGGTAAATATCATCCTCATGGAGATTCTTCTGTTTATGGTGCTTTAGTTCGTTTAGCTCAAGATTTTTCTCTTCGATATCCATTAATCAAAGGTCAAGGTAATTTTGGTTCTATTGATGGTGACCCTCCAGCCGCCATGCGTTATACCGAAGTAAAAATGGACAAAATTTCTCAAGAAATGATTATCGACATCAACAAAGAAACCGTCGATATGATGGATAATTTTGATGCCACCATTCAAGAACCGACTGTCCTTCCTTCTCGTATTCCTAACCTTCTAATGAATGGCGCTGATGGTATTGCTGTTGGTATGGCCACTCGTATTCCACCCCATAATTTAAAAGAATTATGTGCCGCAATTGAAATAATTCTTGATAAAGGTAACCTAGAAAAAATCGAATCTGAAATTGAAATAGATAATATTTTAGCTCGACCCAAAAACACTCAAGATTTAGTTCTTCGTCCCGTCTATGAACTTGAAAAACAAAAATACAATTTCGAAACCAATGCTCTTATTGACGAACTAACAAAAGTTGTTCAAGGTCCAGATTTTCCAACATATGGTGAAATATATGGTAAAACCGGTATTTTAGAAATGTACAATACTGGTCGTGGTAAATTTGCTGTCCGAGGCAAAACCAATATTGAAGAAACTAAATCGGGAAAAATTAGAATAATTATTACCGAATTACCATATCAAGTTAACAAAGCCGAATTTGTCAAAAAAATTGCTGATCTTGTCCGTGATAAAAAAATTATTGGTATTTCTGACCTTCGCGACGAATCCGATCGTCATGGTATCCGAGTTGTAGTTGAAATTAAAAAAAATGGTAAACCAAAATCAATTTTAAATAAACTTTTCAAATATACCGCCCTTCAATCTTCTTATTCAGCCAATATGTTGGCGTTAGTTGAAGGAGTCCCTCAAACTCTAAATTTACGCCAAATGTTACTTCTTTTTATTCGTCATCGGGAATCAATTATTCGTCGTCGCAGTCTTTTCGATCTTAAAGGAGCTATGATGCGAGCTCATATTCTCGAAGGTCTCAAAAAAGCTTTAGACGTTATTGATGAAGTTATTAAAACTATCCGATCCACTAAACCAGATGAAGACGCTAAAACCAGACTTATGGAGAAATTTGAATTTACTGATCTTCAAGCTCAAGCTATTTTAGAAATGCAACTCAAAAAATTATCGGGTCTTGAACGTCAAAAACTTGATGACGAATACAATCAAGTTGAAAACACAATTAACCGATTAACCGATATTATTACCAAATCTTCAGAAATGATTGCTGTTTTAAAATCAGAAAACAAAGAAATAGCTGAAAAATACGGAGATTCTCGTCGAACAAAAATTTATGTTCGAGGACTAGAAGAATTTAGCGAGGAAGATCTAGTCCCTAATGAAGCTGTTTTAGTGGCTCTCACTAAAACTGGTTATATTAAACGTGTTCCCAAAGAAACTTATCATACTCAAAAAAGAGGTGGAGTGGGAGTTGTTGGTATGACCACCAAACAAGAAGATGAAATTGGTTGTATGCTCTCAGTCGATACTCATGATGATCTTTTATTTTTCACCAATCGCGGTCGAGTTTTCAAAACTAAAGTTTGGGATATCCAAGAGGGAACACGTCAAGCCAAAGGCCAAGCTGTAATTAATCTAATTAATATTCTTCAGGGAGAAATTGTTCAAACTATTTTACCTATAAGTAAAGATAGTAAATCAAAATATATTCTTTTAGCCACCCAAAAAGGTGTCATCAAAAAAACTTCTATTGATAAATTTAAAAATATTCGTCAAAGCGGTTTAGCTGCTATCAAACTCGATGATAAAGATCAACTAACTTGGGCCAAATTAACTGATGGTAGTAATCAAGTTTTTTTAGTCACTCACAACGGTAAATGCATCAGATTTAATGAATCCGATACCCGACCAATGGGTCGTCATACTCGTGGAGTTAGAGGAATTTTACTCAAAGAAAATGACTTTTTAGTTGGTATGGATATTGTTCCTACATCTATTGAAAAACCAATTGATAAATCAAAAGAAAAACCTTTTCGCCATCTTCTAGTTGTTACCGAAAATGGAGTTGGTAAAAGAACTGACGTTTATTTATATCCAATTCAAAAACGTGGCGGTATTGGAGTAAAAGTTGCTAATTTAACCAGCAAAACTGGCAATATTGCTGCTGCGCAAGTCGTTTCTGAAATTTATGATCAAGTAATTTTAGTTTCCAAAAAAGCTATCACCATTAAGTTACCTCTCAAAAATATTCCTACTCTAAATCGTAATACCAAAGGAGTTATTTTAATGAGATTTAAAACTGCAGAAGATAAGTTAACCGCTATGACCGTTTTAGAAAAAGGTGATAAATTGGAAACAGAAGAAAATTCTCAAAATTAATTTAATAAATTCTTTTAACTTTAATAAATAAAAAGAATTTATCTGATATTATAGGAAATACATCATAAATGAGTACCGATTATCAGAGAAGGGGATAGTCTGCTAATAAGCTTCTTAATTTTAATTAAACCCTAATTTAGGGGAAAAAATTCTTCAAACAGCCATCATCACTTCAACCTTAATAACTTTTATCCAATCTAATGTAAAACAACGCTACTATAGGACTATTTGTAAAAATAAAACAATAGGGAAGTTTAAAATTTTTATTTATTCCCCATATGAAATTTTTCATGTACTTCTCTTAATCTAGCATCCGTCACATGAGTATAAATTTGTGTTGTGGCAATATTTTTATGACCAAGTAATTCCTGAACCGATCTCAGATCAGCTCCTCTCTGTAATAAATCTGTCGCCATTGAATGTCTTAAAGTATGAGGTGTGGCTGCTACTGGTAAATTTGCCTGTCTAACATATTTTTTGACAATATTTTGAACCGACCTAGCTGTTAATCTAACCTCTTCATCAAGCAAACCAATTTCTTCTTTTGGTCTTAAATTCCTTATAAATAAAGGTTTATAATGATCAGTTCTATTTTTAAAATATTTATCCATCCATTCAGCCGCATTCCTACTAATAAAGACTACTCGAGAACGTCCACCTTTACCAATCACCCCAAATTCTCGAGTTTTTAAATTTATTTGTTCCCTATTTAAGGAAACTAATTCAGAAACTCTTAATCCTGTAGAAAATAATAATTCTAAAATAACTCTGTCTCTTAATCCATTTTTAAGTGAATTTAAGGGTTGATTTAACAACCTTATAATTTGATCTTCAGACAAAAATTTTAAAGAATGATCTTTTATTTTTGGCACATCCAATTTTTCCGGCTGAAGCACTTCCATATCGTTTTTGACCAACCATTTTAAAAACGATCTTACAGAAATCACATAATAACCTTGTGTTACCAATTTCATCTCCTTATCTTTAGTTCCTTTCTGTCTCGACAAAAATAATCTAAATCCTCTTATATTTTCGGCATTTAAATCATTTATTGTTGGTTTTTCAATTTTTTTAATTGAAATCAAAAAATTAATCAATACATTTAAATAATGTTCATAATTTCTTATTGTTAATCTTGAACAATTTCTTTCAATTTCCAAATGTTCCAAAAAGTGTCTTGTCAAACTTTGTAAATCTTTTTCCATTATTTATATTACCATTTACCGATTTAAAAATGATTTTTAACCATTTTATTATCACCATCTATAATCTAAATGCATTCTAGAGCCTCTGATGAAGTCTTAGGTTCAAAATACCTATCTTTAGGCAAAATATCCTATTTGACTAGGTAAGGGGAGTCAGTTTATAGGTAAGGGGAGTCAAGGACAAATTTTCTAACCTAAAAAACAAAAAAATCTTGAATAAAGTCGACGGAGAATAAACCTAATTTTTTCAATTTTAATTAAACCCAAAAATCCCTTTTCCAACAAATTAAAAATTGAAAATTAAAAATTAAAAATTTTTTCAAAACATCTCTCCCCTCTGTTTGAAATTTTAATAGATTCGTAAAAGATACATTGTGCGAAGTACTATTTTAAGCTCTCCCACCATGGGGAGATAGCACTTATTAATTAACTCTAACAACTTATTAATTTCTCTTTATTTATCTTTTAACTCTTATTAATTATTCACTTTAGCCACCTCTTCTACTCCCTCTCAACCCCTCCCTGAGTGTACACTTTGATATAGTTATTGAACCTAGACTTATCCACAGAGACTATATCATAATATATCAATACTCTACTCGTGAAAATTATAGGATATATCGTGAAAACTATTATAGGTCGTATATTATAGGACACTTCCCTACCTCACCTCCTCCCATCAAAAAATTTTCTTTTTTAACTCTTATTTTGAACCTAAATTGCTCTTCCGCTAACCTAAAAATATTGTTTTTATATCTGAAAAGCTGACAGGCTGACTAACTGATAGGCTCCAAAATTCCCCATTATCCCCTCTTTTTGAAACAAAAACTATCAATTTATACCTAAAATACCATATAAACACGTCATTTACACCGGAATAATTGAATCTAAAATTGCCGCCGCCACAATTATTATTAGCAAAAATATAAAAACCGGTTTATATTTAGCCACAACCTTCCAATAATAATGAATAGTTTTTTTGGTGTTATATTTCATTTTTTTAGCAAGACCAATTATAGTATAATTACCCATGACTCCAACTATTGAAACCATTTACAATTTAGCTAAAACTAATATTAAAAAAATAATTCTTGCCGAAGCTGACGACTCTCGAGTTCAAGCTGCCGCCAAAATAGTTACTCAACAGAAAATTGCTGAAATTATTTTAATCAGTCCAGAATATATTTCTCACAATTCAGATCTTTATCAAAAATTCTCTCAAGAATATTTTCTTTTACGTCAAGCTAAAGGTATGACCAAAGAAGAAGCCGAAAAAATTATGCTTAATCCCTTATTTTTTGGTACTATGATGGTCAAATTTGGATTAGCCGACGGTATGGTTGCTGGAGCTAATACCACCACTCAAGAAACTTTCCGTCCAGCTCTTCAAATTATTAAAGCTAAACCAGGTCAAAGTATTGTCTCTAGTTTTTTTATTATGGAATCACCAAACAAAAACTTTGGTGACAATGGTGTTTTTATCTTTGCTGATTGCGGTCTTAATGTTAATCCAAATGCTGATGAATTAGCTCAAATTACCATTCAATCAGCTGATTCTTTTAAAAAATTAATCGGCAATGATCCTAAAATAGCTATGCTTTCTTACTCTACTAATGGTAGTGGAACTGGAGAATCAGTTGAAAAAGTCCGACAAGCTACTCAAATTGTTAAACAATTAAATCCAAATTTAAATATCGAAGGAGAAACTCAAGTTGATGCCGCTCTAGTTCCAGAAATTTCTCTTAAAAAAAATCCTGAAAGTAAAATCAAAGGTCAATCAAATATTCTCATCTTTCCTAATTTAGATGCTGGAAATATTGGTTATAAACTAGTTGAACGACTTGGTTTAGCTCATGCTTTTGGTCCCATCACTCAAGGAATTGCTAAACCCATTAATGATCTTTCTCGTGGTTGCAGTGTTGAAGATATAGTTACAACTGTTGCTATTACTAGTGTTCAAACTCAAAATTAACGCCAACTAGTTGTCAAAACTATCCCCAAGATTATCGCCAATGAAATCCAAGTGAAAATTGTTGAATTTTTTCTAAATAACCGATCTCTTAAATCTAATTGAATCAAACCAGACAAAACATAAACCGCTGCTACTAAATATATTGATCCTTTAAAAATACCCACTGGCCAAAAAGACAAGACTAATCCCAATTGAGACATAAAAAATGCTGGTACCAAAGTATATGCCCAAAAATTTTTATCTTTACCATCATCCGATAACTCAATCGTTACACTATAAAAAACGTAAATAAATAAAACAAATGAAATTAAAAACACAAAAATGGCATTTAACCAATAAATTAATTTAAAAGAAAACAAACTATCAAATAAAAAAAAGGCTGTTAATAAAGACATTACCAAACCTACCGTATAAGCCGCTCGATATAATGGTGGTGTTCTATAACCAATTGAAACTAAAAACACATTCATTATTAAAAACATTCCATAGCAAACAATTCCAAAAAACAAACTAGTTAACAATGTTGTTAATGTTGTCTGAGGTAAAAGTGCCGCAAACAATCCAAATCCAACAAAAAATCCCACCGGCAAGATTGCCGAAGTTAATCTCAAATATAAACTTTGATTAAAAATTATTCCTAAACCAAACCAAAAACAAAAAGTGACCAAAACTAAACCAACCAACAATCCATAATAATGCGAAGAATAAGGCAAAATAATAAAAAAGTAAAATCCCAACGTGGCTATTAACGAAGAAATTAAATATTTTAGTCTTTTCGGCATAAATTAATTATAATCAAAACCAGCATAAACCCCAAGGACGTCATCATTAGATTCTAATTCATCAATAAAATCCATAATTTTATTTAATTCATCTTCATTAGACAAACGTATTGGATTTTTAGCTCTATAAACTAACTCGGATCTAATCGGATTTATTCCAACACTTTTAATTTTTTCTCTAAAAACATTTAGATCATTTGATTCCACAATCACTATATTATTATCAAAATCAATTGCCCCAAAATCAATTAATTTTAATTGTTTTTCTTCAGGAATTATTTCTTCTTCTGGATAATCCAATTCGACTTCTCCTACCCTATTAAATTGATACATAACCGAATTAGATTCACCTAAAGCTCCATCATAATTTTTAAAAATAAGTTTTATTTCTCCTAAAATTCTATTTTTATTATCAGTTTCCGCTTCTATGATTATTGGTACTCCAAAAGGACCATAACCTTCCAATATTACCGAAATCAAATTAGCTTTTCTCTCTTCAAATCGATCCAGTAATCTTTGAATATTTTCTTTTGGCATATTAGCTTCTTTGGCTTTATCTATGGCCACCTTTAAAATTCCATTCACTTCTGGATTGGAATTCCCTCCCCCAATTCTAATAGCAGTTAGTATATTTTTTGAAATTTTAGTGAAAGCTTCACTTCTTTTTTTATCTTGAGCTCCTTTTCTATTTTTAATATTAGCCCATTTAGAATGTCCTGACATATTGATCTGTAACTTAATTTTAAATTTTTAATTCGAAATTTTTATTCAATTCTCAATATCTAATTTTAAATTTATTAATTTATTTTTGACTAAAAATTAAAAATTATAAATTAAAAATTATTTTGAATATGTATTGTATTTTATCACTGATGTAAATTTATCATCAAAATAAAGTTCTACTTCATCTCCATTCAAAGATAATTCTTTTTCAATTTTACAATTAAAAATTTCTTTTAATAATCCCCAGGAATATTTTTTCTCAACTTGATCACCATACAATATAGTGCAACCGTCTACATCAGTATTTTCACCACTCAATACAGAAACTACTAAAAATCCCATTCTTTCCAAATTTTTACTAATAAAACCAGCTAATCCAGTTTCTTTACTAGTATTAATTACTGAAATTTTTAAATCTTCATCAAAAACTTTTGAATCTGAAAAATCTCTCATCATAATTTTATCTAACCATTCAGATTTAATATCACTATCATTATTTAGTTGTTCAGTTTTAATAATCAAATTATTTATTTTGATTCTTAACCAAAGTTTATTTCTCCAATTATCAACACTTTTTAAAAAAAATATTTTATCAGCTCTAAAACCAAAATTATAAAACAAAACATCATTCGCTAAATTTTTTTTATTTTCTTGATCTAGTATTTTACTAACCACTTCACTTCGATACCAACCCATTCCTTCAGGTATCCAAATTTTTGCCTCAGGTGAAACTTTTAAAAAATTAGTCATCCTTCTTTGTTTTGATACAGAAACCATCGCTATACCATCATCAGCTAAAACTCCAATCCGATAATCATCTCCTTCATTTTTCTTTTTATTAAAAAAAATAAAGATTAATAAAAGAAATAATAAAAATACTCCCAAACCAATCAATAATTTATATTTTTTCATATAATTTCAAATGATTTTTTAAATCTATCGGCAAATCTGATTTAAAGATTAATCTTTTTCCAGTTTTTACCTCTGAAAAACTTAGATAATAAGCATGTAAAAATGGTCTCTCTAAACAAAACTCACCACCATATAATTTATCCCCTACCAATGGCCATCTTAAATGACTTAAATGGACTCTAATTTGATGAGTTCTTCCTGTTTTTAGATTAATATCTAAAAAACTATATTTTTTTCCATTTTTTATATATTTGTTAATCAATTTAAATTCAGTTACTGCTTTTTTACCCTCAATTTCAACCCCAAATTTTCCAAAACCATATTTAGATCTTCCAATTGGCAAATTTATATTACCATCACAAGTTACCTCTCCACCAACCAAACAATAATATTTCTTTTCCACTGTTCTATTTTTAAATTGCTGTTTCAAATTATCAAAAGATTCTTTATTTTTAGCCACTAATAATAAACCAGAAGTCCCTTTATCCAACCTATGAATAATCCCATTTCTAGGTAAATTATTAAAATAATTAATATTTAAATAATCTTCCAAAGTATTCTCTTCTTTACGCTCTTTAGTCGTTACTATTCCCGCTGGTTTCTCTATTACCATAAAATTTTCATTTTCAAAAAAAATCTTTATTTTCTTTTCCATAAATCAAAAACAAAACAAATAACTCCAATAGCAATAATCCAATCAGCTAAATTATTATAAACCAAAGCAAAATTCCAATAATCTCTTACATAACCAAAAACAATTCGATCAATAAAATTAATTGTCCCCCCAACAGCCACGGTCATTAAATAAAAATTAATTTGTGACCCAGAAAATATCCAAATCATTATCAAAAATAAGAAAGCCATTAAAATTAAAAAATTTCCCGATAAACCAAAACTTATTCCTTTATTAGGATAAATATTTAAAATAACCGCCAAATAATTATGAAAAATAAAACCAATAACAGTCAAAAATAGACCAATTAAAAAGAAATTAAGCTTCTTTTTCTTTTTCGCATTTAACACAAGTAGTTGTTTCTGGATTAATTGATAACCTTTCAGTATCAATTAATTTTCCACAAACTTCACATATTCCATATTTTCCTAATTTCATTCTAGTCAAAGCTTTTCTTAATTGAACTATTCTTTTGGTTAAAAAATTAACTTTAACTTCATTATCAAAATGTTCTATTTGTTCATCTAAATCTTCCTCTAAAGAGTTTTCGTTAATTCTATCCGCATCAGAAAATGGATCTGAATTTTTAAAATCCTTTTTAGTTCTTTTCAATTTCAATAATTCTGATTCCAAAAACATCTTAATTGAATCTAATAATCTTGCCGGCAATCTTTTTGTTTTTTTATTATTTTCTTTCATATTTTACTCTTCCTAGGATAAACAATCCTATTAAAGAAATCAAACTAATAATCGAAGCTAAAACAATATTAATAATGTTTTCTTTAAATAAAATTAATGCTGGTACTACAGCTAAAAAAAACAAAAAATTAGAAGATAATAAAACAAAACCTTTTTTACCACTTTTATACCAGACAAAAGAACGATATTTATTAGCTATCCACCCAGAAAAAATAAATATTAACAACATCAAAGAAAAATAAATAAAAGGTTCCAAATTAAATTTAGTTCGAAAAAACTCATCTAACATAAAAAAACTTGACATAATCAAAAACGGTCTAATGGTATCTTCCATAAAATTTATAAATTTCCATTGTTCTTTTTTACTAAACAACCAAACAGAAAAAATTAATCCTAAGTATCCGCCTATATAGCTTATTCCTGGTTTATTGAAAACAGATATCCAATCTATCAAATCATTGTTCCAAATACCCCAATTAACTAATCCATAAACCATTCGACCAAAAATTAAAAACAATAAAGAGCTAAACCATGAAAAAACAATTATTTTTTGATCATCATAACTATCTTTCAAATTTTTCCACAACAAATAGAGAAACAATACTATTCCTAAAACTCTAATAATTGCTAGATTCATAATCTATTTTATCATTTTATTACTCTGCTAAAAAATCATTATTTAAGTTATAATAAAGCTACTTTTTAGTTTAAATAGTAAAACTAGCAGATTTACCCGCCGAAACTTTAGTGAAGGTGGGCACACCCAAAATTGCCGAAATGGCGGAACTGGCAGACGCGCACGACTCAAAATCGTGTGATAGCAATATCATGGGGGTTCGATTCCCTCTTTCGGCACATTAATTAACTTTGTTTTTTCTCCACATCAAAGAAACTAACTTGCTTTCCATTAAAATATAAGTTAAAACTTCCAGTTGGTCCATTACGATGTTTTTCAATACTACAAGTAACCATTTCTCTTACCTCTTCATCTTCTCGATATAAAAAAGAGACCACATCAGCATCTTGTTCAATACTGCCCGATTCTCTCAAATCAGATAATCGTGGTTTCCCTCCTCTTGCCTCCATAGCTCGTGATAATTGAGCCAAAGCCAAAATTGGCACTTTCAATTCTCTAGCTAAATTTTTCAATCCTTGAGAGATTTCTGACACTTCTTGAACCCGATTATCACGGGTATTTCCATGCATTAATTGCAAATAATCAACTACAATAAATTTTATTCCTTTATCTACTTGTAATCTTCTAGCTTTAGTTCTTAACTCTGTCACTGTCAAACCTGGAGTATCATCGATATACAATGGAGCATCAGCTAAAATGCCCATAGCTTCAGATAAAGAATCAAAATCAGCCGATGATAATTGACCAGTTTTTAGCTTCCAAGCATCAATCAAACCTTGTCTGACCAAAAGACGATCGACTAATTCTTCTTTGCTCATTTCCAAAGAAAAAACACAAACTGGAAGTTTTTTTTCTACCGCTACTGATCTAGCCACATTTAAAGCAAAGGCTGTTTTCCCCACACCAGGTCGAGCCGCCAAAATAATTAAATTACTATTCTGCATTCCAGCTAAAATATTATCCAATCCTTTAAAACCAGTAGAGATTCCTCGCAAACCAGTTCCTAATTTTTGCAATTCATCTAATCTATCGAAACTGGCCATCAAAACTTCTTTTAATGAAGATGGAACAGATTTCAAATGTTTTTGCGATAAAGCAAAAATCTCTTGTTCAGCCATATCCAATAATTGATCAGAAGGTAAATTTGAATCAAAAGCTTTTTCTGAAATTCTTCCTGCCGCTGAAATCAATTCTCTTTTGGCTGATAAAGATTTAATTATTTTCCCATAACTTTCAACATTAGCCGCTGTTGGAACTTCTCCAGCTAATTTAGTCAAAAAAGCTTTTCCTCCGATTTTTTTAAGTAATTTACTTTCTTTTAATTTTTCTGAAACAGTTACAATATCCATCGGCATTCGATCTTCATACAGATCCATCATCGCCTGATAAATTTTACCGTAATTTAAGTTATAAAAATGTTCTGGCCGAAGAAATTCTGACACATTCAAAACCGCATCATTATCAATCAAAATTGATCCTAAAACACATAATTCAGCTTCTTCTGAATTTGGCGGAAGTTTTATTTGATCTTCCATAAATTTAATTTATAGATTTCAATAATTTAAGTTCTAAACCATCAGGTAATTCATCAATTTTTTCTATTTTTAAACCATCCATTGATTCTAAACCTTCAAAATCAGTTTCATCCAAAAATTCATCTAATACTTGTTTTTCAGAAGTAATCGGAATCAAATAATTAGCTCCCCATTTTTTGGCCCAATTCTTAAAAATCTTATAATTAACTTTATCGGCAATTTTAGGAGATACAATTAAAATATCTGTTTCTTCAATTTTTTCTATTCTTTTTTCATTTAATTCTTGGGCTAATTCCCCTACTACAACTATTTTAAAACCATCAATAACTAATTTATAAACAGTATTACCATTTTCTCCATTTATTCCATTAATTTCTATTCCGCCAACTTCATATTCACCAGGACCATTAATCAAAATTTTTTCATTTTGTAAATCCGCTTGTTTATCATTTTCATTAGTATATAAAATTATCCTAGCACTACATTTTGAATCACTAAATAAATCATTATTAGGATTAATCAATATCGATTCTTTCTTACCTTTCAAAAAAATAGTCTTTTCCTTTAAATATTTTATTTCCATATAAATTGATTCTAACATTTAACTATCTTCAAAGCCAGAATCCAAAAAAATATGTTATTATCTACATATCTCATGCTCAAAGAATTAATATTAGCTGTCATTATCGGCGCCATTTTAGGATTAGGTGTAACTGGTGGATATATGACCATGAAATCAAAAAATAATCCACCAAAAACAAACCAAATTACGGCCGAATCAATTCCTACCTCAGTAATTAACCAAGAAGAACAATTATTGGAATCAGACAAAAAGGATGATATTTTAAAAATAATTTCACCAGAAAATAATACTCTTTTAAACACTGATAAAACATCCATTTCTGGAACTACTTCAAAAGACAGTAATATTATTATTACCACTGCTACCAATAGTTTTATTGGTAAAAGCGATAAAGATGGTAATTTCAAAATAAATATTAATCTTGAAAGTGGTTTAAATAATATTAAAATAACTTCTATCGATTCAGACAATAACCAAAAAGAAATTTCAATCAATATTACCTATTCTACTGCAAAAATATAAACAATGATCCAATTATTTATCGCTTTTTTTTTAAATATTTTAGTTTCTCCAGTAAAAGCCATTGAAGTTACTCCTACTCCCGATCCAAAAGTTGAACAATTTGTCGAAGGAACACTTAAACCAAGTATTGCCAAAAGCAATCCTTCCATTAGTGAACCAGTCAGTGATAAACCAAAATCTTTTTTTGGAATTATTAATCAAATTGATGATCAACAAATACTGATTACTTCTCAAAATAAAAATTTAACCCTTCAACTAAACGACAAAATAACTTATATAGATATAAAACGTCAAAAATCAAAACTTACTAATTTTAAAGTTGGTCAAACAATTTTAGCCATGGGCTATCTTAACCAAGATGGAATTTTAGATTGTCGACGTCTTATTGCCACAGATAGCAAATCAGTTGAGAATAGTTACCAAGTAATAACTGGTAAAATTGTCGATGTTTCTCAATCACAAAGTTCTCCTATTTTCGTTCTTATTCCATTTCAAAATAAAAATGGTCAATATCAAATAAAAATTGATTCTAAAACAGAAATTAGTGATATTAATCAAAAAGAAATAAACTCTTCCGATATTATAGTCAATGGTAAAAAAATAATTGTTGTTATCAAATCAGAAACACAAAATTCTCAAACATTTTATGCTTCCAGAATTATCAGTCTAGAAACCAACAGTCAATTATCTGATTCGACTCTTAAACAACCATAAATTCTCTATTGTTGTATACTTTAATAAGAATAATAAAGGGATATGTTTAAAAAAGACATAAAAATTGAAAGTGTTATAGATACTCAGAGGTGGAAAGTCTTTCGTCAAAACTCAAGTAATCAGCAAATAATTTTTGAATTAGGACATTTAAACCCAGAAGTTTTTATGGACCATGAAAAGGGAGCAACTAATAAAATTCTTAAAAATGAAAAGAGGGGGAATATTATCGAAACCACCTCAACCTATGGAGTTATTACAAAACAAGGCAAAAGAGCTGATTTTTATGAAGCCATGATTTTTGCCATTCAAACAGGGCTTATAACTAAATTGACTATTAAAGATATCCTAGATTTAAGAGATAGAGTTAATAAAATTCTTCCAGAAGAATATGATTACCTGGCAGATATATCTGTGGCGGACTATAAGGAAAACATATCGGCATCTCAAGCACTCGAAAATTTGGCGACTCAATTTTCAAAAGGATTAGCCGACACTTCAATCCCAGGCGCTTCAAACAACATGACTATAGGAGAAGCATTTAAAAATCCTTTAATTGTGGCGGAGATGAAAAAGCAAGGTAAAACTACTGAAGAAATAAATAAATTATTAGAAAAGATTGAAGAAGCATCTAACCAAATGGTGCAAAGTTCTCAAAAAATGAGTGTAAAGTATGAAATAGGAAAATTTAATCAATATCCGGCTGTATATTTCTATCCACCCCAAAAACCCAAAATTTTAAAAAAAGAAAAAAGAAAATACGGAATAATAGAAATTAAAAATTCAGATGGGACAACAACAAAAATTCAAGCTTCAGGTGGTTATGATGATAGAGTTAAATTCCCTCCAGACGCTTTTAAAAAAGAAAATCTTCCAGTAGACGGCAAAATACTCCAAGCAATTCAATTTAATAATTATTTGATTTCTGGAAGTCTTTTGACTTTTTTTCATTGTATGCCAAGTGGTAAATCGTATTGCCAATCATTAACAAAATTTAAAACTATTACAAAGGTTTCCCACGACGAAGGTATGACTTTTATTAATCATTTAATTGTTCCCTTAAATAGTTGTTTAGAAAAGGAGGGTTATATGAATAGAGAAGAGCTGGAACAAATGATACTTAAATTTATCAATTTATTATGATACTTCTTGATAATTGTATCTGTTTGTGAAAACATAGATATATGAGTAAAAAAAATATTATTCTTTTAGTGGGAGTAATTATAATTACGGGAATATTATTTTTGATTTATTGGAGTGATGTTTTATTAAAAAGGAATAACGTTGAAATAAGAAATAATGATATTTTCCCGACAATTTCAGTAGAAGATGAAAAACCATCTGATGCCGAGGTAATTGATGAAGCCTGTATAGAAGTAACGGCTATCACAGAAATAGCGTTAGGATCTGATCTTTATACGGAAGCAGTTAATGAACAATTTACGACACAAGATAATGTTAAATTTCAAGAATTTAAAAGAAAATATGAGGGGAAAATAGAGGAATTAACAATAAAATATAAAGAAATCGATTTTGAATCTGATTCTTTTCTTGATTATTGTGACAATAAGGTTGAAGAAAATGACATTAGGAAAAAAATTGAAGATAAAAAGAAAGAATTTAGGTCAGAAATTGAAAATTAATAGCATAATTTATGAATAATTCTAATAGTCTAAATTCATTAAAACCTGCTTGGGTTTGTACGTTAGTAACAGTTATTGCCATTATTGGAGCCTTAATAAGTTTGGCGACCAAAAGTCCTTTATGGATATTGTTTTTTTTACTACCAGCCACCATTTATGAAGCCATCCGCACTCAAGAAGGAGCTTCAACAAAGTTCAGTTCAATTTTACTTTTAATTATTCTGGTTTTGGAAATCTTACTAGTTATTTTTAATGTTAATTTTGACTTGGCTAGTTTTTTTGAGACAGAAGAAAAATATGTGGCTGGGTATACATTACCATTGGGAGATATTAAGATTTTTGGGCCTCTGTTGCTGACAATTTTATCAACTGTTTTGATTTTTAGAACTCGAGGGCGATACACCAAATGGCTTTCAATAATTATTGCTCTCGGATCTTTGATTGCAATTTATCTGATAAGCCCTTCCTTTTTCCAAGAAGCGCTAAAACTAATTGTTAATGGTTTGTTTGACCGATTTTCTTTTGGATATTAACTTCAATTATTTTTTAATAATTATATGAAAGAACAAATAAATAAAAATAAGACAGAATTAACTGAAATAGATAAGCAAGAGAAACCAGAAGAAATACTTCAAAAACAATCTAGTAAAGCTTCAAAGGATAACTTAACGACTTATATTATATTGGGGGTAGGATTACTAATAATTTTGACAATGGCTGTTTTAATTGGACTAAAATATCAGGCTAGTAGAAATGCCACAACTACCAAGAATACTCAAGATCAAGCTAAAATTGTAGCTGAAGTTAGCGAGACAGAGTCGCCTACTTCAAAACCTCTGACAAAAGAAGATTTGTTAAAAGAAGCATTTTTTTATCCTAATACTCTAAGTGAACAAGACGATTGGGATTTTGATTTGGTTTTTTATACCAACGATCCAGCAAAAATTGTTTATCAATACTATGAAGATTTAATTAAACTTAATAATTGGAATTTAGGCCCGAGTGGTTTAGCAACTGGGGACGAGACAGGTTTTTTCCATATTTATCAGAACGATTTTAACGTTGATATTAATATTTCGACAGTCGATAGTGAGCAAGGCTTGACAAAAATTGAGATTAGGATTGATCCCAAAGATACTACAACAATTACTTCGTCTTTAAATCGTCCTTCTATTCAACCCACTCCTCCACGGGACACAGAATTAGTACAAAAGCTAGATGAGAAAGACTATATCTTGTCTTTTTCCAACTCGAGGAAAATTACTAGAGATGATTTAGTTGGTTTAACTGATTGGCAACTAAAAGTAGCCAGAAATGAAATCTATGCTCGTCATGGAAGAGCCTTTGTTCACCAAGATTTATCTTGTTATTTTCATGAATTAGCTTGGTATGAAATTGATTCTGAATACAGTGAAAATTTATTATCGCCTTTGGAAGTATCTAATGCAGTGTTTATTTTGAATTACGAAAAGGAAATTAATAGTTCTCTGATCGATAAGGATACTGGGTGTAAACAGTAGCATTATCCTTTTAATGAAAAGCATCTAATCTGGGAATATAGCTAAATATTTATATGGGCGGAAATGTTCCAAACATCAAAGTTCCATCTTTGTTCAATTAACTTTACTATTGAATTTGATAAATAACTATTTCGTTCATATGATAGGAGTCCTTATCAAGATTGCACCGAGACTGATAATAGTAGAAATCAACAACAGGCCCAGAAAATGTCTTAGCTACCAAACCCCTTTAGAAGCATTTACAAAAGAGTTAAAATGTTATCAATTTACTAAGAGGTGTTCGGATTCAACTTAGAATTCACAATTGTGTTAAAATAAACCACAAATTTATTCACACTAAATTTGAAATTTTTAGTCTCTTTTGTTTTTTTAGAAATTAGACATTAGGCCATTAGAAATTTTTTCTCATGGTGGTATTAGCTCAATTGGTTAGAGCGCAGCTCTGTGAAAGCTGAGGTTGCCGGTTCAAGTCCGGTATACCACCCCAAAAACTTAGCTCAATTGGTTAAAGCGGTCCGAAACTTCGGACAGGTTGA
>CAZICU010000006.1:37629-42708 GCA_964537905.1 uncultured Gammaproteobacteria bacterium | reverse complement strand
GGTAACAACAATTCCAAAAGCAAAATTTTTTTATCCTTACCAAACATCAATAAAACCACTCCTAATAAAAATAAAACTACCACATCCCAACTTACCATTTTTTGCCAATACCATAAATTTCGACATTCACCTCCAGTCAAACAAGAAAAATAAAAATCAAAATTAGTTGAAAAATATTTCAAATTAAAAGCATTTTTACTTAAAGAAGAAATTTTTGGTAAATAAAATATCAACATCATTGAAACAAAAATTATTCCTATTATTACTAGTAATTTTTTATTTAAAAATCGTAATTTTTCCCAAAATATTTTTACAAAAAAAGAAAATCCAAAACTTCCAGCCAAAACTAAATTAGTATTTTTTAACCACAAAGTTATTCCCACCAAAACTATCATTGGAATCAATTGAATCCATTTAAATTTTAAAGACAATAAATATAAAAAAACTGACACAAAGAAATAATTAACCATCTCCGCCATCACCAATTGTGGTTGGTTAAAAAAATAAAAATTTGTCACCAATAAAAATCCAAAAAAACCAATAATAAAAAATTTATTTTTCTTTAAAATATTATTTAAGGCCAAACCAAAAAATATTATTGTCCCCAAACCTAAAACTATATTAGCCACATAAAAAGCTCGAATATCATTAAATATTTTAAAAAATGGCACCAAAAAATAACCATAAGTATGGGGAACAGAAGTTACAATTTCTTTTTCGGCTACAGCCATTTTCCAGCCATTTCCTTTAACCCAATTCCAAGCTGGAAATGAATAAAGTAACGTGTCTGGATATGGTTCTAAATTAGAAATCAAACTACTATCACCAAAAGGATTTTTAAAAGCCAAGCCTAAATAAACTAAAATCAAAAAAACTAAAACAATGAAAAAATTATTTTTTTTAAAAAAAGCCAATATTTTTTTCATTTAATTATCAATTAAAAAATCTTATCTTCCTACTGAAAGATATTTAAATCCTAACCTTTTCATTTTCCTTGGAGAAAATATATTTCTACCATCAATAATATAAGGACAAGCCAATTTTTTCTTAATTTTTTCTAAATCAACTTCTTTAAATTCTGGCCATTCAGTCACAATCACCAAACAATCAGATTTTTCCACCGATTTAATCAAATCATTTTCATAAATAACTATTTCACCTAAAACTTTCTTAGCTTGTTCTTGAGCAATTGGATCAAACACTTTCACTGTTACATTTCGATCTAAAAGTTGACGAATAACTGTCAGTGCCGGAGCCTCACGAACATCATCAGTATGAGGTTTAAAAGCCAACCCCCACAAGGTAATAGTTTTTCCATGCAAATCTTCACCTAATAATTTTTGTATTTTTGCCAACAAAGATTTTTTTTGCGCCTCATTAGTATTTTCTACTTCTTCTAAAATTCCAAAACGAATGCCATTCTCCTGTGAAATTTGAATTAAACCTTTGACGTCTTTTGGGAAGCAACTTCCACCATAACCCATCCCTGCATGTAAAAAAGCTTTTGTTCCAATTCTTTTATCCAACATCATCCCTTTTGACACATTTTCTACATCTGCTCCTAATTTTTCACACAAATTAGCAATCGAATTTATAAAAGATATTTCTGTGGCTAAAAAAGCATTTGAAGCATATTTAATCATCTCTGCTGTCTTAATATCAGTAAAAATTAAATTCTCAGTTTCAAAACAACTATAAAGTTCCCTTAATATCTCTTCTGCTTTATCTGATTTTGTTCCAACAATAATTCTATCAGGATTCATAAAATCAACTACTGCCGTACCTTCCCTTAAAAATTCCGGATTAGACACCACATCAAATTTGCCTCGATAATTTTCTTCAATAATTTTTGTTACTAAATCTCCAGTTCCAATTGGTACAGTTGATTTATTAATTATTACCTTATAACCGTTCATATTTTTTGCCACTATTTCCGCCGCCGATCTAACATAATCCAAATTAACACTACCATCAGGCATTGATGGAGTTCCTACCGCAATAAATACAATTTCAGATTGTTTAATTGCCTTGGCTGCATCAGTCGTAAAAGTTAATTTTTTTTGAGCTACATTTTCTTTTACTAATTCTTCTAAACCTTGTTCATAAATAGGGATAATCCCTTTATTTAAATCATCAATTTTATTTTTATCGATATCTACCCCAATTACTTGATTTCCCAACTCAGCCAAACAAGTACCTGTAACTAAACCTACATAACCTACTCCGATAACTGCTATTTTTTTCATATAAAAGCATTATATCCAAAATTTTTAATTCAACAATGTCATAGCTAAAAACCCAGCAAAAAATTATGATAATCTAAACCATATGAGAAGGTTGACAATTATATCTTTTAAGATATAATCCAACTATGAATAAATACAATTTTCGACAACACTTACAAGAAAGTTTAAAAGACCCTAAATTTCAAAAAATATGGAATGAATCAGATCCAGAATATCAATTATCATGTAAATTAATCAAATTGAGATTAAAAAATAAAATTTCTCAGTCAGAGTTAGCAAAAAAAGCCAAAACTACTCAAGCAATAATTTCACGAATCGAATCTATGTCAGCAAATCCTTCATTTGAAACACTCAAAAAAATTAGTTTAGCTTTAAATTGTCAATTAACTGTTGGTTTTGAATCAAAATAAAATTTTTAATTCAACAATGTCATAGCTGAAAACCCAGCAAAAAAGACTACCACTAAAATTAAAATTATTTTTCTCCACCAAGCAGGTTTTAATTCTTTTGCCAAAGAAGTTTGATTTAACCACAATATTGCTCCAGTATAAATCATCATCGTAATTGCATTTAAAAAAGCACTAATACTGACTAATTGCCATGGCTCTTTAAATCCTACTAATAAAATTGTTATAGCTAAAAATATTTGAGTCCATAAAAATAAAAAATAATATTTTGGTAAATTTTTTGGTAAAAATTTATTTTTATTTATAATCACTAAGTTTTCCGAAGTAATTCTACTAGTAGCATCCAAAACTGACATTTGAGTTGAAAACAACATCAATGCCACCAAAAGCAAAAACATTTTACCCAAAAATGGCCAAAGTAAATTTCCCATTGCCTTTGCTTCTACAAACAAAAAATTTATTCCCAAAACTCCATCAGCTTGATGATAAACCGTAGCAAATGCCAATAAACTCAACAAAATAATTGTTATCGCTCCAGTTAACCAAAATACTAGTAAATGTTCTGTATTAATTTTTCGCCACCATTCTTTAAATATTTTTAAATTTTTTTGATTAATTTCAAAAGTTTTTCCTTCAAGAGGAAAATCGGTTGTTTTTTTTCTCAATAATCTAGTAATTTTTCCGCCATATTTCCCCATACCATATTCTTTTTCTCGAATATAAAATGATTGAGCTAGATTTAAATTTCCCCCAGCCCCAGAATAAGCAAATGCTCCCAAAAAAGTGATTATTGATAAACCAGAGGGAATAAACCAAAACCCACTTCCTTTACCCACTAACCCAAAAGCTAAATTTTGCCAATCATTTCCTTTGGCAATAAAAAAAGTTAAAACCAAAATAAATGGAACTCCAAATATAATCAACCATTTTTGGAAAAATTCTTGAGTTTTATAAACCACTTTACCCAAACTTAAAATTAGCCCAATTAAAACTAACATCATTATTGCTACCATATTGGCTCCGCTAAAACCCAAAGTTGTCACCAAAACAGTAGCCGAAGATAAAATTATTCCCGGCCACATCCAAGGAATTATTGTCGATAAAATAAACCAAATAGGGGAGAGAATTTTAAATTTTCTAGCCAAACCGACAAAAACACTTTCACCATTTATCAAGGTATATCTTTCAATTTCCATATTAATAAAAAATTGAAAAGTTATTCCAATAACTGCCGCCCAAATAATTCCTAAACCAAAATTAGCCGCTAAATATGGCCACATTATTAATTCTCCACTACCCAAACCCATTCCCAACAAAATAAAACTCGGCCCTACCATCTTTTTAAACTTCGGTGGATTCGGTAATTGATCTATCCCGATTTTTTCTATTTTCATATATTTTTACTACTAGCTATTAGCTATTTACTACTAACTAATCAACTTACACACCAATTGATGCCACTTCCAAGCACTACTTACAATAGTTTCCAAATCAGCATATTTTGGTTGCCACTTCAAAATCTCTTTGGCTTTGGCTGATTCGGCCACTAATTCTGGTGGATCACCAGCTCGACGTTCAGTCATGGTTACTTTAAAATCAATTCCAGTTACTTTTTTAGCCATATCTACCACTTCTTTTACCGAAAAACCTTTTCCGTTTCCCAAATTAAAATAATCACTTTCTCCACCCTCAATTAAATATTTAAGAGCTAATACATGAGCCTCAGCCAAATCAGTTACATGAATATAATCACGAATACAGGTTCCATCTGGAGTCGGATAATCATCACCAAAAATTTTAATATCCTCTCGTCGGCCAATCGCCGCATCCAAAGTTAAAGGAATCAAATTTGAACTACTTCCTGGCCATTCACCCACATCCGCTTCTAGATCAGCCCCACAAGCATTAAAATATCTTAAAGAAACAAATCTCATATCATAAGCTTGACTGTAATCTCTCATTATATGTTCTACAATTAGTTTTGTTTCCCCATAAGGATTTATTGGAATTTGTGGATGTTTTTCATCAATCGGTACATATTGGGGATTACCAAAAGTTGCCGCCGAAGACGAAAAAATAAATTTATTGACTCCATTTTCCTTCATTACTTCAAATAAATTTAAAGTATTAGCTACATTATTTTTGTAATATTTTTGAGGATCTATCACTGATTCACCTACGGCTTTAAAAGCCGCAAAATGCAACACTGCCTCAATCGGATATTTTTTAAATACTTCCCGAATTGTTTCTACTTTTCCCAAATCACCTTCAAAAAATTCTCCCCATTTTACCAATTCTTTTTTTCCACTAGACAAGTTATCAAAAACCACCGTCTTATAACCTTGTTTAGTTAATTCCTTATTAATATGGGATCCAATGTATCCCGCTCCACCCACAATTAAAATCATGTTTAGTAAATAGCTATT
>CAZICU010000006.1:0-37529 GCA_964537905.1 uncultured Gammaproteobacteria bacterium | reverse complement strand
TTTAGTAAATAGCTATTAGCAATAAATAAATAATTATTTTATTTTTGTAATAAAGGAGTTTAACATCTTAGCAACTTCTATTGAAAGTTCATGAAGTTTATTAAAATCATATTCGGTAATATAATTTAAATCTTTCGATAACTCTAAAAAATATTGAGTTTCGACCAAAGATCCTCTAGCTTGTACCAGAAATTGGCAAAATTCTTTATCTGTTCTTCTAGCACTACCTTCAACAATATTAGCAGGGATAGAACTCGACGCTCTTCTTAATTGAGATACAATTCCAAACAATTCATCTTTAGGATATCGTTTGGTAATTTTATAAATTTCCAAAGTATATTCATGTGCTTTTTTCCAAACCAACAAATTATGATAAAGCATAAAAATATTCTACTACTAACTAATTGGCTATTAGCTACTAGCTAATCGCTACTAGCTAATTGGCTATTAACTAATCTTTCCCACGGATATTCCTCATACCCAAAATGTCCATATCTGGCGGTATTTTTATAAATCGGCCTCTTTAAATCAAATTTTTCAATAATTCCTTTTACCGATAAATCTAACAAATTCCAAGTAAAATCTTCAATTATTTTTATATCTTTTTTTTCTGTTCCAAAAGTTTCAATTGATTTAGCGATGGGATCTCGTTGTCCAATTACATAAGCCAATTGGACTTCACATCTATCCGCCAAACCAGCTGCTACAATATTTTTAGCCATATACCTGGCCGCATAAGCTCCACTTCTATCAACTTTTGTTGGATCTTTTCCAGAAAAACAACCACCACCAATTCTTCCCATACCTCCATAAGTATCCACCACAATTTTTCTACCAGTCACTCCAGTATCACTCGCTGGACCACCAATTTCCCATTGACCAGTTCCATTAAAAATAACTTTATCCAAACTTAATTTATTTAATTTATATTTTTCTAAAATTGGCACCACTACCAATTCATACAATTTATTTTTTACAAATTCTTTATCAACTCTCAAATCAAACGGCTTAGCTAAAACTATTTTTTCTACTCCTATCACTTTTCCCTTTTCATAAGACACACTCACTTCTGCTTTTCCATCAGGTCTTAAAAAATTTAATTCACCAAACTGTAATTCATCCATTTTTCGGCAAAATTCATGTGACAAAATTATCGGTAATGGCATTAATTGTGACGTTTCATTACAAGCATAACCAAACATCATACCTTGATCACCCGCTCCATCATTATCCGCCCCAATGGCAATATCTTTTGATTGTTGATGAATCGCCACATCAAAAATTGCCTTTTTATCAAAACCAAATTCTGGCTTATTAAAGCCTAAATTCTCAATAACCTGTTGAGCAATTAATTGATAATTTAATTCCAAGTTACAAGTTACCTCACCAGCCATAGTTACTTTATTGGTTGTTACCAAAGTTTCTACTGCCACTCGGGAATTTTTATCAAAAGCCAAAGCCGAGTCTAATACGGCATCAGAAATCTGATCACAAATTTTATCGGGATGACCAGCGCACACTGATTCAGAAACAAAAAGGGGATAGTTCATATTTTTCCTTTTTCAATCGCCGTAATAATTAATGAAGGCGATTTGTATAGGCCTGTCTTCCGAAATTTCGGAAATTGCACCGTGGAACATGAACTTTCAAAGGATTAAATCCTAAGCAAAGTTAAAGAACTCGGTTGCTAACCCCGCAACTGCAGGATTCTCTTGACAAAGCAAATTAATAATAATTTATTTTTTTTGAATTTTCAACTCTTCTTTTGTCTTCTTATCAAAAAACAACAAAATTCCACCAAACAAAGAACTGATCACTCCTAATATTCCCAAAAAAGTTGACATCAATAAAATACTTTCCGCTTTTCCTCCAACTTGTAAAAAGAAAAATAAATACAATTGTTCTCTGGCACCAAAACCAGCAATCGAAATTGGTAATAATAAAATTATCGAAATAATTGGAATAAAAATAAACACTGGCAATATTCCAATATTAGTTCCTAATTGTCTTCCAATAAACCATATTTGAACAATCCAAAATATTTCACTCAAAATTGATATTAATAAACATTTTGTAATTTGATTTTTATTTTGATTTTTTAATAAATCAAAAATATCATTAACCTTGTTTAAAAATTTTATTTTTGATAAAAATTTTGAGATATCGAAAAAATAAATTATCACATAAATTGAAAAACAAATTATTGCCAAAATTATCAATAAATAAAAAACATAATCCGGAGTTAATAAATCTATTTTTTTATCTATAATAGCCGTTATTAATCCTAAAAATATAAAAACAGAAAATCCAATAAATCTATCTAAAAAAACCGAACCTAAGACTTTCGTTTTTGATATCTCGGGATATTTTTGATTAATTACAATCCATTTTGAAATTTCTCCCGCTATCATTGTTGGAAAAAATAAAGAAGAAAAATTAGCTAAAAAATTGGCTCTAGTAAAAGTCAAAATAGTTTTAATTTTTATTTTTTTAAACACCAACAAACTCCACCTAAAAGAAATCAAAACTACCAATAAAAAAGTCCAAATAATATTTATTAAAACAAACCAAATTGGAATATTTTTTATTTCATTCAAAAGTTTTAAAATATCAACTTTTTTGAAAGCCAAATAAATCAAAACCGACGAAAAGATAAACTTAAACCATTTTGACCCAAAAATTTTCTTTAGAAAATTTAACATAAGCAATTATTAGCATAACACGAAGTATAATTAAGCTAAATCAATGAAAGTTTTACTTTTAAGTCATATTTTTCCTCCCGCCATTGATGGGGGATCACGAGTTATTTATAAAATTGGTCAATATTTTCAATCAGTTGGAGACGAAATTCTTTATCTTTCTTCTGACTGTTCCAGCACCGACGACTTCACCAAAAAAAAATATCAAAGATCAAGACCGCCAGAACACCAAAACACTATCTATCTTCCCGTCTATCATCATCTCCGTCGCCCTCTAAAATTAATTAATTGTTTTATTCCTCAAAAAACATCTTTACATCAATTAATTCAAATTCTCCAAAAAGGCCCCATCTTTAAAACCATTCCTCTTTTAAAATCTATCTATCAAATTTTAAAATTCAAACCAGATTTAATTATCGCTGGCCCACTTCCCACCACTATTATTCTCTACGCCAGATTTATAAAATTTCTCTCTAGAGTCCTAGCCCACCAGAGCACTAAACTTCTAATCAACGCTTCTTTTCACCCCTTTGATCCAGATTTTCATCGTTTACCTTTAATTAAAACTCTTCAATCGGCAGATTATCTGTGGACGTTAACTCAATATGAATCTGATTATTTTATTAATAATTTCAATATTGATCCTTATAAAATCATCCTTGCCGGCAACGGCGTCGACCAAAATTTTTTAAAAATTAACCAATCATTAAAAAATAAATCTCCTATTTTTAAAAGGAAAACCGGTTTGCCCGAAAAGAATTTCATCATCCTTTTTATCGGTTCTCTTTCTGCCCACAAAGGTCTCGATACTCTTATTAACTCTTTCTCTTTATTACTAAAAGCTAATAGCTACTTACTATCAACTAAATTAATAATTGCTGGTCAAAAAACTCTTTATTATCCTCAAATTAAAAATCAAATCTCTCGTCTTCCTCAAAAAATTCGCTCAAAAATCAAATTTATTTTTAGTTTTCCTCAAAAAAAGCTATCTCAAATAATTGATAATTGTGACATTTTAGTTTTACCCTCAAAGCAAGAAAGTTTTGGTTTGGTTCTAATCGAAGCTTGGGCTAGAAAAAAACCCGTTATTGTCAGCCATATTCCTTCTCTTTCTGAAATTGTTAATCAAACTCAAGGTGGTTTAATTTTTCAATTAGACAACCCCGCTGATTTAACCAAAAAGATAATAAAACTCAGTCAAAATTCCCAATTAAGACACCAACTTAGTCAAAACGGTTTTAATTATGTTAAAAATAACTATATATGGTTAATAGTCGGCAACAAAATAAAAAAAAGTTTAACTTCGTTTTAATTTTAATTCCTGTCTTAATTATTATTATCGTTTTTATCATTTATCTTTTGATAAAAAAACCAATTTACCCCCAAGGTATAGGATTAATAATCGGCAAAAATGATTATTTTTTAGAAATTGCTCAAACTAGTCAAGAAAGAAAAATTGGTTTATCCAACAGAAATGAACTCTGTTCAAATTGTGGTATGTTATTTATTTTTGACAAAGAATCAAATTATCCTTTTTGGATGAAAGATACTTATATTCCTTTAGATATAATTTGGCTAAATTCTGAATATAAAATAGTTAAAATAATTCATGCTGTTGAAACTAATTCTGAAACAACTTATGTCAACAATGACCCAGCCAAATATGTTATCGAATTAAAAGCCAATGAAGTTTTAAAACTTGGCTTGACTGTAGGCGACACCATTCCTCTTGAATTGACATCACATGAGTCAAAAAAATAATCCTAATTTTTCCATTATCATTCCTAATTACAATGGAGCTATTTTTCTTTCAAATTGTTTAACTAGCCTTATTACTGCTATCAAAAAATGTCCTAATTCATATTTTGAGATTATCCTGGTTGATAATCATTCTCATGATAACAGCCTTGAATTAGTCAAAAAATTTTTTAATAAAAATAAACTCCCAAATCTAAAATCTACTATCTACTACCTACCATCTAACTTAGGTTTTGCTGGTGCCGTAAATTATGGTATCAATCAATCTCAATATGAATATTCCTGTCTTTGTAACAACGATTTAATTCTTGAATCTAATTGGTTTAAAATAATTTCAAAAAAAATAAAATTATCAACTAATCCCAAAATAGTTACTTATTTTGGCACCGTTCTTAATTTTGAAGGAACAAAATTTGAATCTCAAGGATTTAAGTTTTATCCTGAGGGAAGAGTTGAAAATATCTCCAACGGTCAACCTTTTTTCAAAAAAAATTTTAACATCAAAAAAGATTCTCATAATGAATTTGGAGCTAATGCTTCACTGATTGTTTATCGTAAACAAATTATTCAAAAAATTGGTCTTTTTGATGAATCATTTTTTGCTTATCTCGAAGATGTTGATATCGCCCTAAGATTAAACAAAATTGATTATCAAACACTTTATATTCCCCAAGCCATTTCTTACCATCTTGGTGGAGGTACTAGTAAACAAATGAAAAATATCAGAAGCCGTCTTTGTTATCGAAATTGGTTTTTTATAATTATTAAAAATTATTCTTTAAAAAATATTTTTCAAAATTTTTTTAGAATAATTTTAGAACGATCAAAAAATCTATTTTATTTTTTTAAAGAAACTTACACTGTTTATCATTGGAAAACATTTTTTATTTTCCCTTATGATTTTTTTAAAACCCATATAGAAATTTTGTATCATTTTCCCAAGATGATACAAAAACGCCATCAAACCAAAAAACTGTTAAAATCAATTAAATCTACTTAACAATTACTGTTTTACTATTTGCTACTAGCTACTTACTATTAGCTAATTAGCTAATAGCTATTTACTAAAATATGATCATTGGTATCGATGTTTCATCAGTCAGTTATCAAACCGGTGTTAGTAACTACACTTTAAATTTAGTCAAAAATCTTTTAAAAATTGATCAAACTAATCACTACAAACTTTTTTATTCCTCTCTTCGTTTACCTCTTCCAACTGAAATAAAAGATCTCCAATCAAAACCAAACGTTACTATTTATCATTATCGTTTTCCTCCCACTCTTCTTCAAATAATTTGGAATCAATTACGTTTACTTCCAATAGAAATTCTTCTTGGCAAATGTCATATTTTTCATACTTCAGATTGGACTCAACCACCAACCATCAAAGCCAAAACTATTAGTACTATTCATGATCTGACTCCCTTCCTTTATCCTCAATGGCATCATCCTAAGGTTATTCAAGCTCATCATCATAAAATGTTTTGGGCGGTTAAAAAATGTTCTAAATTTATTTGTGTTTCTCAAAATACCAAAAATGACTTGATTAAAATTTTTCCCCAAATAGATAAATCAAAAATTGAAGTTATTTACGAAGCAGCTGAAAATAAATATAGTCTTTTTTCCAAATTATCCACAGAAGAAAAAAATAAAAAAATTAATTCCATCAAAAATCAATATGATTTGGGAGATTTTATTTTAGCCCAAGGCACTCGTGAACCCAGAAAAAATTTATCTCGTTTAATCGATGCTTTTATTAAATTTAAAAATAAATTTCCCAAAACTAAAATAGAATTAGCCATCACTGGTAAATATGGTTGGGGAAATGATGTCAATACTCATCACCCTAATATAAAAATACTTGGTTTTATCCCAGAAAAAGATATGGCTCCACTTCATGCCGCAGCTCTTTGTTTGGTTTATCCCTCACTATACGAAGGTTTTGGACTACCTTTGGTCAAATCATTTAAAGTTGGCACTCCAGTTATCACTAGTAACAATTCGTCATTATCTGAAATATCCCAAAATGCTGCTCTATTAATTGATCCAACTTCAATAGATGATATAGAAAAAGCTATTGAAAAAGTAGTTCATTCGCAAAAATTACGTCATGATTTATCTCAAAAAGGAATAGAATTATCAAAAAAATTTAGTTGGCTTAAAACCGCCCAACAAACTTTAGAAACATACTATTCTTTATAATTTTCTGTCTTCCAACTTTATACTTTTAACTTTCTACTTTATACTTAATCTATGATTATTGGTATTGATGGTAACGAAGCTAATGTGACTAATAAAGTTGGTGTTGGTCAATATTCTTTTAAATTACTTTGGCATTTATTTGAGTTGGATAAAATCAATGATTATCATATTTACTTAAAAGATTCGCCTTCTTTAGATCTACCTCCAGAATCAAAAAAATGGCATTATCATGTTTTTGGACCTCCCAAAATGTGGACTAGATTTGCTTTACCTTTTCATTTATTTACCCAAAAAACACGATTAAATTTATTTTTCTCACCCAGTCATTATTCGCCTTCATTTTCACCTTTTCCCACTATTCCTACTATTCACGATATTGGTTATCTTCAATTTCAAGACCAATTTACTAAAAAAGATCTTTTTCAATTAATTAATTGGACCAAACAATCAATTAAAAAATCTAGTCATATCATCACTGTTTCCCAATTTTCTCAAGATGAAATTGTCAAAACATATCACCTCAATCCTCAAAAAATCACTATCGCCTACAACGGTGTCGATACTCCACCTCAAATTGATTCAAAAACTCAAAATAAAATTTTATCCGACTATTCACTAAAAACTAATAATTACTTTCTCTATTTGGGCACTCTCAAACCCAATAAAAATATCCCTTTTCTGGTCAAATCTTTTGCTTTATTTCTCAAAAACCAGAGCACCAGCGAACCAGAGCACCAGAGCACCAAAGCACCAGTGAACCAGAGAACCAGCGAACCAGAGCACCAGAGCACCAAATTAGTGATAGCTGGCAAAAAAGGTTGGTTATTTAATGAAATTTTTAATACTGTCAAAGATGAAGCCATCGAAAAAAATGTTGTTTTTACTGATTTTGTCACCGAAGACCAAAAATGGACTCTTTATCAAAACGCTATTGCTTCAGTTTTACCTAGTCTTTACGAAGGTTTCGGTATCCCGGCTATTGAATCAATGAAAGTTGGTACTCCAGTGATTGTGTCTGACATTCCACCATTCAAAGAAGTCATTGGAGATTCTGGTTTAATCATTAATCCTAACGACACCAACGACCTTTATCAAAAAATGGTTGAAATTACTAACCCAAAAATCAGAGAAAAATATTCTAAATTAGGCAAAATTTGTGCTGATAAATTTACTTGGGATAATACTGCCAAATCAGTTTTACAAGTTTTTCAAAGATTCGTTTAAATAGATCTAAATTGGAATAAAATGACAAATTCTGTCTATTTACCCGATCCCGATTTATCAAGATGAACAGCTCCTATAACTTTACAACTTTATAAACTCGATAAACTTGATAAACTAACACTATGGAAGATCGCAATGGCAAAGAATTAAGTTTTAATCAGATTATTGTCAAAATTTTTATCCGGATTAAAACTATTCTCTTAGAATTTTGGCTCATGATTTTACGTTTTATTGGATTCATTCCTCTTCATTTTATTCGCAAATTTTTTTATCTTCTTTCGGGAGTTAATCTACCATGGGATTCTACTATTCATATTGGAGCTAATTTTTTTAATCCCTCAAATATTTCTATCGGTCACGATACTATTATTGGCGATCATTGTTTTATGGATGGCCGAGCTCCTCTCAAAATTGGAAATCATGTTGGTATCGCCAGTCAGGTTTTAATTTACAATGACGAACACGATATTAATTCACCAGATTATGGTAATTCTTTTGGACCAGTCGAAATAGGGGACTACGTTTTTATTGGTCCTCGAGCTATCATTCTTCCCAATACCACCATTGGTAAAGGAGCTGTTGTTGCCGCTGGAGCCGTTGTTACTAAAAATATCCCTGATTTTGAAATTTGGGGTGGTGTTCCCGCTAAAAAAATAAGTGATCGCAAAATTGACAAACCAAATTATAAACTTGGTCGAGCCATGCTTTTTCAATAATGTTCAAAAAAACTTTTTTTTCAATTTTAATTATTCTAAATTTTTTTGCTGTTGTTTATTTGATTTCTCCAGCTCCAATTTTACCTGATTTACCCAACAGCGCCAAATCTGATTTACCCGGAGATACTATTCAAATAGCCAATGTTTCAGCCTATTTTACTAATATGACCCGAACTGAGGTGATGAATTTTTACAAAGCTTATTATAGTGGTTTATTTAGAATAAATTTAAACCATCCTCCCGAAAAAGCTAAAGATATTATTGTCAATACAATTCAAAGCTATTATTTAGAAGAGTTTATTTTACCTTTTAAAGAATCTTTATATATTAATGGATTTGAATGGGAAAATGATGTTTTTACTAAACCAGAAAATCGGAGTAAAAATAAACTTATTTATCATGACAAAGAATATAAAGCTAAAATTACTCTTCGCCGTTTTCCTACTAATATATCTTCTAGATTAATTGCCTTTTTTGCTACCGAGATAGGTATTATTACCTTAATTTTAGTTTTAAAATCATTTCTTCGCCAAAAATGAATCCCATAATTTCTATTATCATAGTTTCTTACAATACCGCCGACATTACTCTTCAATGCCTTAAATCTATTTTTCAAGACAAAGGTTTAAAAGAAATACCTTTTGAAATTATTATTATTGATAATGATTCTAAAGATGACAGTCTTAAAAAAATAAAAGAATTTAAATCTTCATTGGAAATTGGAAATTGGAAATTGGAAATTATAGCGAATAAATTCAATGCTGGTTTTGGTAAGGCTAATAATCAAGGTTTAAAAATAGCTCAAGGTAATTATATTTTATTTCTTAATTCAGATACTATTATTCTTCATTCATCTATTAGCCAAGCTTTAGATTGGCTATCATCACATCCAGAAGCATCAACTTGTACTGCTCAACTTTTAAACAAAGATAAAACCATTCAAGCTTCTGGTGGTTTTTTCCCAAATTTAGCCAACATGTTTACTTGGTGTCTTTGCCTTGATGACTTACCTTTAATTAATAAATTAATCAAACCAATTCATCCTCACACTCCCGATTTTTATACTCACGACAATTTCTATACTCGCGACCATCAACAACATTGGGTTACTGGAGCCTTTTTTCTAACTCGCAAACCTCTTTTAGATAAAGTTAAAGGTTTTGATGAAAATTACTTTATGTATGGGGAAGAATTAGAACTTTCATATAGAATTCACTCCATTACCCAACAAAATCAAGTTTGGTATTTAATTGGACCTCAAATAATTCATCTTGGTGGAGCTTCTGCTGTTAGTCGAATGGATCCCATTTTAAATGAATATTATGGTTTTATTTCTTTTTTTAAAAAACATCGACCTCAATGGCAAACTCCATTAATCCGTTTTCTTCTTAAAGTAAATGCTTTAATTAGATTTATAATTAAACGTTCACCTATGTATCTTCAGATATGTTCAAAAATATAAATATCAATATATTCCGTTCAATTTTGGCTGTTATAGTTATCTTTATTCCTTTGTATCCCAAATTTCCTTTATTAAATATCCACGGAACTTATGTGGCTCTTCGTTTGGATGATATTATCATCGCTCTTGCCGCCTTAATTTGGTTAATTTATCAAATCAAAAATCATTTTCCATTTTTTAAAGAAAAAATAACACCACTCTTTTTTCTTTATTTTATGGCCATTATTATTAGTTTTATTAATGCTTGGCTAATTTATCAAACTGAACCAATTAACCTCCTTTTGCTTCATCTTCTTCGCCGTTTCGAATATATTTCAGTTTTCTTTATTACTCTTGAATCAATTAAAAAACAAAAAGATTTTAGTTTTATTTATGTTTTTTTTCTTATTTCAACTCTTATGGTTACTTTTTATGGATTTGGTCAAAAATATTTAAAATTTCCGGTCATCTCGACCATGAACGAAGAATTTTCCAAAGGACAATTAATCCAAATGAATATTTGGACTAGAATTAGTTCCACTTTTGCTGGTCATTACGATTTAGCTGCTTTTTTAAGCGTCGCTCTTATTATTATTCTTGGAGTTAGTCTTGTTACTAAAAATAAAATACTTAAAATTTCTGGTTTTATCATTTGGCTTCCAGCTTATTATATTCTTGCTCTTACTGCTTCACGGGTTTCTACTTTTGCCTTTTTAGGTGGATCAATTATTACTTTATTTTTACTCAAAAAATATCTTTGGATAATTCCTGTCACTGGAATAGTTATCTTTAGTATTATTAATTCCAATGATCTTAATCAACGATTATTAGCCACTATTCCAGCTCTTAAAAATCAATTTTTACCAAAAAATACCACTCAAATTACTGCTCCAACCCCAACTCCAACTATTAATCTTTTGCCCACTACAACCACCACCGTCAAACCAATTACTCTTCCTGGTCAAGTTACCAAACCAACTCCCACTATTATTCGTCATCAACAAGAACCATATCCTATTGCTGATGCTGACATCGGTGTTGCTCGATCTGGTGAAATCCGTTTTAATGCCGAATGGCCCAGAGCTCTTAATGCTTGGAAAAGAAACATCTTTGTTGGTAGTGGTCTTGGTTCAATTACTTTGGCTACAGACAACGATTATCTTCGATGTTTAGGCGAAAGTGGTTTATTAGGTTTTATTACTTTTAGTTTAATCCAACTCTTTTTTATGATCAAAACTCTTCCTTTACTTTTTAAAAAATCATCTGAAACCTATCATTCAATCTCTATCATCTTATTTGGTGGTCTTTTAATTACTCTAGCTAACGCTGTTTTTATTGATGTTTTTGAAGCATCCAAAACGGCTTATTTGTTTTGGATTATGATGGCTATATATTACAAATCTTTAAATATTCAAACCAAAAATGACTCAGATTAAAAGAAAAATTTTAATGATCATCCCTTATATCCCACGACTTTCACAGTCTGGCGGTCAAAACAGTTCTTTTTATTCCATCAAATATTTATCTCCTCAAAATGACATTACTTTAATCTGTCTCAGTCCTGATGAAGAAGGTCTTGAAGATGTCAAAAAATATTGCTCCAAAGTAATTGTAGTTAAACGAGGTAAAACTTGGGATCCTAAAAAAGTTTTTCTTACCGGAATTTCACCTTATCCATTTTTAGTCATGAAGCATATCAATAAAAATTTTCGTCAAACTATCAAACATGAATTAGATCATAATCAATTTGATTTAATTCATTGTGATTGTTTTTATCCTATGCCCAATATTCCTAAAACCAAAGTCCCCATTGTTTTAGTCGATTTAACCGTTGAATATAATGTTTACAAACATTATGTCGAGACAGTCACTGGTTGGAAAAAACTACTTAAACCATTCCTCTGGATTGATGTTTTAAAACTTAAGTTTTGGGAAACTTACTATTGGAAACATACTCATACTGTTGTTGCTTTTGCTCATGAAGACAAAGAATTGATTAGTAAAATTACTGGTAGAACCGACATTGAATTATTTCAAAATGGAGTTGATAATAAATTTTTTGAGTCAGCCCCTAAAACACCAAAAAGTGAATTTCCTTCAATCCTTTTTGGAGTTTCCAATATGAAATGGATGCAAAATCGTGAATCTGTTGAAATGATTATTAAAGATTCTTGGCCAACTATTAAAAAAACCATTCCTAATGTTAAATTGTACATTATTGGTCGTCACGCTCCTGATTATTATGGACATTATCGATCTAACGACATTATTGTTGAAGAAGCCGATTTTGATGGCCAACCATATGATCCTATGTATTATTATCAATATTGTTGGATATTACTTGCTCCTATGGGCAGTGGGGGAGGTACTCGAAATAAATTTTTAGAAGCCATGGCTTGTCGACTTCCTATTGTCACAACTCCAGAAGGTATGGGTGGAATTAAAATTGAAAATCATAAAGAATCAATCATTTGTAATTATTCAGATATTACTCAGAATGCTATTGATTTAATCAAAGACGATAAAAAACGTCATGCTATGGGCCAAGCCGCTAATAAACTTATTTCTCAAAAATATTCATATCAAAATAGCGTTGATGGTCTTAATAAAATTTATCAAAAAATTACCAATGGTTAACAGTAAAATTAAATTATCAGTCATCATTTTAAATTACAACTCAGGTGATTATTTAAAAAAATGTCTGGAAAGTATTTCTCAATCATCTCACCATCCTGATTTAGTCGAAATAATTATTGTTGATAATGCTTCAACTGATGAAAGCATTAAATTATCCCAAAAAATCAAGATATCTAACATTAAATATTTAATGCTCAATAATAATAAAGGATTTGCTTCAGGTAATAATCAAGGAGTTAAAATTATTGATCAAAATTCAAAATACGTTTTATTTTTAAATCCAGATACAACTGTTGAAACTGATACTTTTAAAAAAATGATCGATTTTTTTGATCACAATTCAAAAGTTGATGCTGCTACTTGCAATATCACCCTTGCCGCTACTGGTCAAATGCAACCAGAATGTCACCGAGGTTTTCCTACTCCGTTTAGATCTTTTTGTTATTTCACCGGTATCTACAAACTATTTCCTCAATCTGGACTTTTTAATGGTTATTTTCAAGGTAATTTAGATATTACTAAAACTCACCAGATTGAAGCCTGTGTTGGAGCTTTTTTAATGGTTAAAAAAACTGTCGGTCAAAAAATTGGTTGGTGGAATGAAAAATATTTCTTTTATGGTGAAGATTTAGATTTTTGTTATCAATTACATCATCAAAAATTTAATTTATATTTTTATCCAGAATGTAAAATAACCCATTTTCAGGGAATTTCTTCTGGTCTTAAAAAAACTACTAGTAAATTAACTCAAGCTAATCGTCAAACAAAAGTTATTGTTGCCAAAGCCAGTACCAATGCTATGAGAATTTTTTATCAACAAAATTTGTTTAAAAAATATTCCCCTTTAACTCGTTTTTTGGTTCTCTTTGGTATTAAGCTATTAGAAATTAAAAGGATTTCTAAAGCTAAATATTTATGATCCATCCAAATAAAGAGATAATGCAAAAAGCAATTGATCTGGCCAGAGAAAAATATAAAGAGGGTGGACACGCTGTCGCCACCATAATTGTAAAAAATAATGAAATTATTAGCCAAGCTTTCACTACCGTCAGGAGAGATAATGACCCTACTTGTCATGCAGAGATTAATGCCATAAAACTAGCCGCAAAAAAATTAAATTCTAATAAATTAGAAAATTGTTATCTTTACACAACTTTTGAACCATGTCCTATGTGTACTTCTGCCGCAATTTGGGCAAAAATGAAAGGTATAATTTTTGGTGCCAGTATGAATGATGAAACAGAACAATGTCCTCAAAGAATTAAAATTAAGTGTTCAAAAATAATTAAAAATGGAACACCAAAACTTGAACTTTATCCAAACTTCATGAGAAAAGAATGTAAAAAGTTACTTTCTTTGTCACAAAGTAGTCTAATATCTTCCAATATCTTCTAAGATCTTCTAAAATAAGGCACACTAAAATGAATAGTAAACCACACATAGTTATTGATGCTCGACTTTATGGTCCAAAACACACTGGAATTGGCCGATATACTAAAAATCTTTTATTGGCCTTATCCAAAATTTCTAATTTTAATAAATATTCTTTTACTTTAATTATTTATCCCGAATTAGAATCAGAAATTAAAAAAGATTTAGGTGATAAATTTTCTTATGTTACCACCAACATCCGTCATTATTCTCTCAAAGAACAAATTATCTTACCTTTTTTTATTTATCGTCTTCAGCCAGATTTAGTCCATTTTACTCATTTCAACAAACCAATTTTTTATTTTGGTAAATCAGTGGTCACCATCCACGATCTTATCAAACATTTTTTTAAAGGCCGACTTAATACTACTAAAAATGCTTCAATTTATTGGATAAAACATTTTTTCTATCTTATTTTAACCAAGATTGTTATCAAAACTAATACCATTATTGTTCCCAGTAATTACTGGCGTGATTATATAATTAAAAATTTTCATATTTCATCCTCAAAAATTACCACTACTCATGAAGCAGTTGACCCTATTTTTATTGAAAAACTTAAAAATTTAAATTTGATTCAAAATTCAAAATTCAAAATTCAAAATTATCTTATCTATACTGGTAATCTTTATCCTCATAAAAATATTAATATCATTATTGAAGCCTTAAAAAAAATACCAGAAATAAATTTAAAAATAATTTGTTCTCGAAATTATTTTACTCAAAGGATTGAAGACTTACTTAAAAAATATAAAATGACTTCTCGAGTCGATTTTTTAGGCTATATTCCTGATACTGAATTTAAACAAATTTATCATCAAGCTCTAGCCTTAGTCCATCCTTCTCTTATGGAAGGATTTAGTTTAACTGGTCTTGAAGCTATGGCCTTAGGTTGTCCCGTAATTTCTTCCAATAGCAGTTGTCTTCCTGAAATTTATCAAAACTCTGTTCTTTATTTTGATCCAAAAAATTCTGACCAATTAGTTTGGCAAATTAAAAAACTTCAAAACAATCAAAAATTAAGACAAAAACTCATCAAATTTGGATACAAACAAGTTCAAAAATACTCTTGGGATAAAACCGCTAAACAAACCATGGCTGTTTATAACAGTATTATTTGAAATTGAATTTGAAATTAAAAATTGATTGAAAATTAAAAATTGAAAATTAAAAATTTAACTCCAAAAATCGCTATCTTTTATGATTGGTTAAATCAATGGGGAGGAGCCGAAAAAGTCTTGCTTGATATTCTTTCTATTTTCCCTCAGGCTGATTTATATACTTTAATATACGATCCCCAAAAAACCAATTGGTTACCCAAAAATATAAAAATTAAATCAAGTTTCATTAATAAATTACCTTTCAAAAATAAAAATCCCATTTATTACACTCCATTTTATTCTCTTGCTTTAGAACAATTTGATTTTTCCAACTATGATATTGTGATTTCAACTACTTCAACTATTGGACATTGTTTATTAACCTCTCCTAAAACCCTTTTTGTCTGTTACCTCCATAATATTAATCGCTATTTATACCAAACTCCTAGTAATTACCAATTAATTAAACCAATTTTAAATAAATATCAAAAAACTGATTTTATTTATGGTCAAAGACCAGATTATTTATTGTGTAATTCTCAAACAGTTCAAAACCGAATTCAACATCATTTTCATCGTTTTGCCAATATTATTTATCCCGGAATCGATACTTCATTTTTTATTCCAGCCAAAAATTCCTCTGTTGCTCCATATTTTTTAGTTGTTTCTCGACTGGTTCCTCACAAAAAAATCGATTTAGCTATTCAAGCTTGTCAGCAACTCAACCAAAAATTAATTATTGTTGGTCAAGGTCGAGATTATCATCGACTCATAAAAATTAAAAATAAAACATCAGAAATAATTTTTATGGGACAAGTTTCCGATAAAAAACTTTTAAGTTTATATCAAAATTGTCAAGCTTTAATTTGTCCTCAAGTAGAAGATTTTGGTCTCAGTCCTCTTGAAGCTCAAGCCTGTGGAAAACCAGTTATTGCCCTAAATAAAGGCGGAATTAGTGAAACAATTATTGATAATAAAACCGGTATCCTCTTTAAAGATCAAACAGTTGATTGTCTCAAACAAGCTCTTAATAATTTTTTATCATTTAAATTTAATCCCTTAGATTGTGTCAATAATGCTCATCAATTCTCTCGTCATCATTTCATGCTAAACTTTAAACAAATCATTAATCAATTATGGCAACAACACCAAACCACTATATTGTAATTCTTTGTGGCGGTACCGGCCCTCGACTTTGGCCTCTATCAAGAGCTTATCATCCAAAACAATTTTTAAGTCTTTTTGGTAAAAAAAGTCTACTTGAACAAACCGTTAATCGAGCTCAAAATATTGTTCCCTCAAAAAATATTTTGATCATTTCTAATTATCGCTATCAATCAAAACTCGAAAAATATATCAGTAAAAAAATTCCCCTTGAAAATCTTATTTATGAACCAGCCAAAAAAAATACCGCCATGGCTATTTTACTTGCCACTTGTCTAATCAAAAAAAATGATCCAACCGCAGTTATCACTACCATGCCCTCCGATCATTATATTAAAAAAATAATTCGTTTTAAAAATACTCTTAAACAAGCTTTTACTCTGGCCAATAAAAACAAACAAATTATCACCATCGGTATTAAACCTACTTTTTCCAACCCATCATTTGGTTACATAATTCCTCAAAAAAAGAATCAAAAGATTTCTCAAGTTAATTTATTTATTGAAAAACCAGATAGTGATACGGCTCAAACTTTAATCAAAAAAGGCGCTTTTTGGAATTCTGGAATTTATACTTTTTCTATCGCCACATTAATCAATGAATTTCAAACTCTACAACCTGAATTCAAACCAATTATTAATAAATTTGATCAATCAAAAAACATTTCAAAAACTATTAATGAAATTTACAAAATTGCTCCCGATATTGCTATCGATCGAGCCATCTCAGAAAAAAGTCATAATATGGTAGTAATTCCTATAAAATCGGATTGGAGTGATGTTGGTGAATGGAAATCTATTTATCAACAACTTAACAAAGATAAAATTGGCATGGCCAAAATCAATCAAGAAACTGAATATCTTCAAGTAAATTCAAAAAATTGTTTAATTTCTGCTTCTAAAAATAAATTAATCGGTTTAATTAATGTTGATAATCTTGCTGTTATTGATACTCCAGATGGACTTTTAATTTGTAATTTATCTCAAAATGGAAGTTCAAAAGTTCGCGATATTGTCAATCAAATAGTTAAAAATAAAAAATATCATCAATTTTTTTTAAAAACCAATGAAAAATAAAATCTCATTTAAAATATTTAAACGTTGCTTAGATATTTTTAGTTCTATTTTTTTACTCACTCTTTTTTCTCCTATTTTATTAACTACTATAATCTGTATCAAATTAACTTCTCCTGGATCAGTTTTTTTTAAACAAAAACGAGTTACTCAGGGAAGCAAAGAATTTTGGATGTATAAATTTCGTTCTATGTACACTGGAGACAATGATAAAAGATTAAGAGAAAATTATCCTGAACTTTGGAAAAAATACAAAGAAGCAGGTTGGAAACTTCCTATGTCAGAAGACCCTCGAATTACTCCAATTGGCAAAATTATTCGAGCCACTTCAATTGACGAATTTCCTCAATTAATCAATGTCCTCAAAGGTGAAATGAGTCTTGTTGGTCCAAGAGCTTATCGTGAAGAAGAATTGCAAGAATACGAAAAAAAATATCCTTCAACCAAAAAATATATTCATGACATTCGATCAACTAAACCAGGAATTACTGGTCTTTGGCAAACATCCGGTAGAAATGATTTAAACTTTGAACAAAGAGCTAAACTTGATTCTAAATATATCCGCCATCAATCAATCCTAAATGAATTTTTGATTATTATCAAAACACCTATGTCCATGATCTCTCGCTGGTAAAATTGTTCTTTTTTGTTTACACTAATCTTATGGATTTAATTACTAAAGCTGCCAATATTATCCCAGGTAAAAAAATTAAAAAAGGAAACAAAAAACCTCTTAAAGTTTTTTTAACTATTTTAGCAATTGTTTTAGTTGTTTTCGGAGGACTTTTTTTATTAAGCTATTTTCCTGCCAAGCAATTAATCACTCAAATTGATTCTCTCAAATCAGAAATTCAAAAATTACAACAGACCGTTAGTGATAAAGATATTGATCAAGCCAAAATTTCTTTAGACAATCTCAAACAAAAAACTAATGAAATTAATCAAACCTATTCAAAACTAAAACTTATTGGTTCATTTCCTTTTATAAATCAATATTATCAAGATGGTCAGCAAATTTTAAAAATTGCCAAAAACAGTCTAGAAACAGGCGAAATTATTATTACTGCCATCGAACCATACAAAGACTTTTTAGGAATCAAAGGTGGAGCAACTAGTAGTAGTGACACTACCGAAGACAGAATTGCTTTTTTAACTCAATCTGTTGAAGGATTAGTCCCTCATTTAGATAAAATTGAAACTAAGATCAAAGAAATACAAGATTCTCTCAGTCAAATTGATGCTTCTAGATACCCCGAAGAATTAAAAGGTATTTCTCTTAAATCAAATATTGTCAAAGCTCAAGAATTAATTGATCAAGTTTATAAACTAGTCAAAGATGGTAAACCACTCTTAACCAAAACTTCTTGGCTTTTAGGTAAGGACGCTCCTCGGAAATATTTAATGATTTTTCAAAATAATGGAGAACTTCGTCCCAGCGGTGGTTTTTGGACTGCTTATAGCACTCTAACTATTGATAATGGCAAAGTTATTCCCGGTAATGCTAGTAATATTTATGATCTCGATGACAAAATAAATAGTAAAGTTCCCGCTCCTAGATTAATCAAAAGTTATCATATTAATGTTCCATATCTTAATTTACGTGACAGTAATTTATCTCCTGATTTTCCAACAAATGCTCAAATTTTTTTAGAACAATATATCAAAGCTACAAAAACAAAAGAAAAATTTGATGCCATCATTGCTATTGATACTCAAATATTAGTCGATATGGTGGCTGTTTTAGGAAAATTAGACACTCGTGTTGGTACTTTTACTACCGAACCTGACAAAAGATGTGATGGTTGTCCTCAAATTATTTATGAAATGCAATGGATGTCTGGACGACCTCGAGATTATATTGAAAAGAATCGTAAAGATTTTATGAATCCACTTATGTCAGCTTTATTAGCCAATGTTATGGGTTCAGAAAAAAGTAAAATGGGACTTCTTATGGAAGCTTTCTTTAAAAATATTAATCAAAAACACATTTTAACTTATTTCCCAGACGAAGAAATGCAAAATATTGCCAATCTTACCAATATTACAGGTAAAATAATTGACACTGAAAAATCAATCGATTATTTACATTTAAATGATGCCAACTTTGCTAGTGCCAAAAGTAATATTTTTATCACTCAAAAAATTAATCATGAAATCAAGATTGAAAATGGTCAGGCTAATCATAAAATTTCCGTTATCTATACCAACCCATCAGCTGGTTCAAATTGTAATCTCGAAAAAGGGGATTTATGTCTTAATGCTTCTATTTATCGTGATCTTTTCCGTTTTTACACTCCAATTGGCTCAAAACTAATTAAAATGACCGGATCAGAAGTTGAACCTGTTCAATATGAAGAATTAAACAAACAAGTCTTTGAAGGTTTTTATGGTAATAAATTTGGATTAAATCCAAAATCAAATATTAGAACTTCTATTGAATACACCTCTGGTGCTGTTATTAATAAAAGCTATACTCTAATACTTCAAAAACAACCCGGAACAAAAGCTGTCGAATATAGTCTTACTATTAATGGTCAAAAACAACCTGACTTTCAATGGGTTGCCGATAAAACTATTAAATTTTCTCTTTAATGGAACGATATCAGTCGACCTTAGCTATAGTTATTAATAAAAAAACTTCAAAAGAATCCGACTTATTTGTTACTCTTTTAACGCCAAAATTAGGCAAAATAACTGCTCTTGCCAAAGGTGCCAAAAATATTAAAAGTAGTCGCTTAGGAAATCTTCAATTAGGCAATACTATCAAAGTTCAACTTTATCAAAAAAATAATTTCAACTGGATTGCTGAGTCTCAAAATATTATTCCATTTATGCAAACAAATAAAAGTTTAGCTCAGCTTAACTTACTTTTTTATTTTTTAGAAATTGTTAACCAAATGATTGCTGAAAACCAACATATCGAGAAGGTTTTTGATATTTCTCAAAACATTATCAATGCTATCAATAAAAATTTTTTAAGTACTTATATTCAAAATGAAATCAATTTTTTAGAAGTTTTAGGTTTTGGTCTTCCTTTGGAAATAAAAGAAACTTTTACTCAAAAAGATTACCGAAATAGTCAAAAACTTATCAAACGTTTTTTTGAATCTATTATTGAAAAACCTTTAGAAAGTAATAAATTATTCAAATAAATTTTTTTTAATAGTGTAAAATATAAATATATTTCGATTATGACCGAAATGGCAATTCGCGAGTTGAAATTTTAAAAAGTGGACGGATAACTGGAATAAATAATCCGTCAATTAGGGTGGAACCGCCCCGTTTTATCGGGACCCCTAAAAATTATTATTAATTTTTAAGGGTAATATGTCAGAAAATCAAAATGATTTAGTCAGTAAAATTGTTAGTTTGTGTAAACGAAGAGGTATTATTTTTCAAAACTCAGAGATTTATGGTGGGGTTCAAGGTTTTTACGATTATGGACCAGTTGGATCTCAGATGAAATTAAATTGGAAAAATATCTGGTGGCAAGAAAATGTTATCAAACGTCGTGATGTAGTTGGTATCGATGGTTCAATCATTACTCATCCAACTGTTTGGCAAGCTTCAGGACATGTCAAAAATTTTGCCGATATAATGGTTGAATGTAAAAAATGTCACAAAAGATTTCGCCCTGATTTACTTGATGATCCATCGAAATGTCCTGAATGTGGAGGAGAATTTACCCAAGGTCGAAAATATAATATTCTTTTTGAAACGGAAATTGGGGTTATTGAAGGTGAAAAACTTCATGCCTATCTTCGCGGAGAAGCTTGCCAAACCATTTATCTTGATTTTAAAAATATTGTCGATTCCACTCGGGTTAAAATACCTTTTGGTATTGCTCAAATTGGAAAAGCTTTTAGAAATGAAATTACTCCTAAAAATTTCCTCTATCGAACTCGCGAATTTGAACAATGGGATATTCAATATTTTGTTCATCCCAATGAAATGGATAAATGGTACGAATATTGGAAAGAAAATCGTATCAATTGGTATAAATCACTTTTTAACAACCCAGAGAACTTACGTTTCCGCGAACATGCCAAAGACGAACTAGCTTTTTATGCCAAAAAAGCTTTTGATATTGAATACAATGCTCCTTGGGGTTGGGCTGAAATGGAAGGAATTCATTGGCGATCCGATTATGATTTAACTCAACATTCTAAATTTAGCGGTCAAGACCTTTCTTACCTTGATCCTGTCACTCATGAAAAATATCTCCCTTGGATTACGGAAACCTCCGGAGGAGTTGATCGGAGTTTCTTTTTTATGCTTTTAGATGCTTATCGTGAAGAAACTACTCCTAATGGAGAAACTAGAACTTATCTCAAAGTTAATCCCAAAGTTGCCGCTTACAAAATGGCTATTATTCCTCTCGCAGCAAATAAGCCAGAGTTAATTACTAAAGCTGAATCTATATACCAGATACTAAATACTAAATACAGTATCGATTGGGACGATAGTAGTAATATTGGTAAAAAATATCGCCGTCAAGATGAAATTGGCACTCCTTGGTGTTTAGTAGTTGATTATCAAACACTCGATGATAATACTGTCTCTATTCGTGATCGAGACACTATGGAACAAATTCGTCTCAATGTTGACGAAATTGACAGTTGGCTTGAAAAAAGGTTAAGATAACCATATGAATAAAACAAAATTTTTATCACTAGCTTTAATCGTTCTCGGCTCATCGTTTTTTCTTTCTGGTTGTGGCCCAAAAAAAGCCACTAATAATAATCCTCCCATTAATTCCAAAAAGGAAATCACCGAATTAGTTTTATCAGAATCAGAAAAGCCTATAATTGCTTTGATTCCTCGAGCTGATGGTCATGAACTAAAATTAAAAATTGATAATATTCCTTCAAATATTACCCAAATAGAATATGAATTAGTTTATTCTGCCAACGAGAATGGCTTAGTCATGGAAAAAGGAGTCGGAGATACAGTCAAAATTAATTCTAAATCAATTGAAAAAGATTTACTTTTAGGCACTGCTAGCTGTACCAATGGTTGCAAATATAAATATGACGAAGGTATCAATAGTGGTGTTTTATCTTTAACTTTTTATACCGCTGATAATCAAAGTGCTATCTACGAAACTCCATTTATTCTTAGAACATCAGCTAATCTCAAAAAAGATGGTGATTTTAAATTAGATACCGAAAATTTTACCGTTAAAGCTACTACCTCCACTAAAAATGATTATTTTATAGTTATCAAAAATTACCCATCTTATTATTCCGTTTTTTCAAATGGCACTGGTGCTGGAAAAATAACCTCTATTAATCCAACTACAATTACCAAAACTGATATGAATCTTCTTGTTGGAGACTATCAAATCAATTAATGGAATTTCATACTCCGGTTCTTCTTTCTGAAACCATAAAATCTTTGTCAGTAAACAAAGATGGAGTTTATATTGATGCTACTTTAGGTCACGGAGGTCATACTATTGAAATTTTAAAACTTGGAGGTGAAGTTTACGGTTTTGATCAAGACCCTAATAATCTTAAAATTGCTAGTGATAGAATTTCACAACTGGGATTAAGTCAGAAATTTCATCCCATTCATTCAAATTTTAATCAAATAAAATCTGTATTTAATCGTCAAATCAAAATAAAGGTTGATGGTTTATTAGCTGATTTAGGTCTCAGTAAAAATCAACAAACTTCCGAAAATAGGGGATTTTCATTTAATGATTCTCAATCATTAGATATGAGGCTTGATCCAATTTCTCAAGAGTTAACCGCCGAGGAAATTATTAACACTTATTCATTTGATGACCTTTATCAAATTTTTACCAAATACAGCCAAGAACTATATTCCAAACCACTCATTCTTAAAATAATCAGAGAAAGACAAAAAAATCCCATTAAATCAGGCCAATGTTTATCTAAAATTATTAATGATTACTATCAAGAACATCACCTAAAATCTCGAATAAATCCAGCTACTAAAATATTTATGAGTTTAAGAATTGCTGTTAATGATGAATTTAAAAATTTATCTCAATTACTTCAACAAAGTTTATCAATAGTCAAACCACAAGGTACTGTCGCTATTATAACTTTTCATTCTGGTGAAGATAGAATTGTTAAAAATTTTATTTTTGAACATAAAAATAAATTAATTTCTCAAAAACCTATTAAACCAAGCTTTATTGAAACCAAAAACAATTCACTATCTCGCTCAAGTACTCTCAGATTGTATAAAATAGTTTAATGTCTAAATTTTTTTCAATCATCATTATTATTAATTTAGTTCTTCAACTGGTTTTTTCTTTTTTTTATTCTAGTGAAATTTTAAATCAAAATTGGCAGCTTGACCAAATTCAAACTAAAATTAATCAAACTTCATTAGAAGTTGAGTTACTTCAAAAAAAAAGTGCTGATCTTGATTCTATTAACTATATTAATTTAAGTACCCCCTCCGCCTCATTAAAATTTATAAATAGATCATTAAATATTAAACCCTAATGTCTCGACACAAAATTCTTCTTATTAGTTTTTTATCTTGTTTTTTAATCGCCACTAGTCGACTTTTTTATTGGCAAGTTATCAAAAGTTCAGAATATAAACAAAAAGCTATTAGCCAAACTTATAAAATGGAAGTAAACGAACCAAGTCGAGGCCAAATATATTCTTCCGATGAATTTCCTTTAGTAATTAATCAAACAGATTATCAAATTTCAATTTATAAACCAAATCTAACTGAAGATATTCAATCTATTTATCAAAAAATAGATCAAATCCATCCTAATTTTATTGCCGATAACCAATCATTAATCGATAATTTTAAAAATAACGATAAACAAAAATGGTTAGATTTACCAACAATTTTTAATAAATCAGAATCTGATCAAATATCTCAAATTAATGGATTAACCAGTAAACAAGTAAAATCACGATATTATCCAGAAAATAATTTAGCCAAAAACATTCTTGGTTTTGTAGCCAAAAATTCAGAAGATAGTTTTGTCGGTTATGGTGGAATAGAAGCTTATTATAATAAACAATTACAAGGAAAGACTGGATTCACTTGGGCTCCACAAGATGCAACTGGAAAAACCATTTTGACTAAAAAAAGTTGGAATTCACCAAGTTATAACGGATACAACCTTTACACTTCTATTAATAGAGGTATTCAACATATCGTTGAAAAAACCATCAGTGAAGGTGTCGAAAAATATCAAGCTGATTCTGGATCAGTTAGTTTAATGGAAACAAAAACTGGCAGAATTATTGCTATGGCCAGTGTCACTGCTACTTCTTCGGCCACTCCCAGTGCTTCAAAAAATCCAGCTATATCCGATCTTTTTGAACCAGGATCTATTTTTAAACCAATTGTTGTTACTATGGCTCTTGATCAAAAATCAATTGATACCGATTTTATCTGTACTGAATGTTCTCATCCCAGAACCATAGGACAATACACTATCAGTAATTGGGATAACTCATTTCACCCAAATTCAAGTTTAAAAGACATTATAAAAAATTCCGACAATATTGGTATGAGTTATATTATCAGTCAACTTGGAAAAAATAATTTTTTGAAATATTACCAAAAATTAGGATTAAATCAAAAAACTAAAATTGATCTTCAAGGAGAATCTCGTCCAAATTTAAAAACAAATTGGCCAGAAATAGATTTAGCTACAGCTTCATTTGGACAAGGAATAGTTGTCACTCAAATTAATATGCTTCAAGCTTTTAATACTATTGCTAATGATGGTTTATTAATTAATCCTACTATTGTTGATTATTATACCGATTATTTAAATCAAAAAAAAATTCCCAAAAGAGAAAATAATCAAACCCCAGTTTTTTCTCTTGAATCAGTTTTAAAAATAAAAGACATTCTCAAATATGCGGTGGAAAATGGTGTTGTCAATCAATTTAAACCCAAAGATTTAGAAGTTTGTGCCAAAAGTGGCACCGCTCAAATTGCTATCAAAGGGTCTTACACTGATTCAGCCACTATTGCTTCATATATTGGATTTACTCCTTGTTATAATCCCAAATTTACCATGATTGTAACTATCAATAATCCCAAATCATCTCCTTGGGGATCTAGTACTGCCGCTCCAATTTGGTATGAACTCGTCTCCAAGGTCAATCGTTTGTTATAATAAATCACCTTTAAATGCTTCAAAAACTTAAAAACATTTTTATTCATCTTCCAAAAGCTATTTTTTACCAATACTATTACGGTCAACCATCAAAAAAATTAACCCTAATAGGTGTCACTGGAACAGACGGTAAAACCAGTACCGCTAATTTGATTTATGAAATTTTACAAAAATCAGGCATAAAAACCGGAGTTATTACCACTATTAACGCCAAATACGAAGGTAAAGAAATCGATACCGGTTTACATTTAACTAGTCCTGATCCCTCATTAGTTCAAAAAATTTTCAAAGAGATGGTTGATCATGGAGTCACCCATGTTGTCTGTGAAGTTACTGCCCATGCCCTTGATCAGTATCGTTTTTATGGTTGTTATTTTCAAATAGCTCTCATTACCAATACTTCACATGAACATCTAGATTATTTCCATAATATGGAAAATTATATTAAAACCAAAGGTAAAATTTTTAATCAAGCTAAAATTTCCATTTTAAACAAAGATGATCAATCATTTAAATATTTATCTCAAAAAATTTCTCCCTTTATTTCTTATAGTATCGAAAAAAAATCAGATTTTCAGGCAAAAAACATAAAAACATTTTCAGAAGAAATAAAATTTTTAGTCAACAAATTAAACATCACCACCGACAGTATCTATCATTATCAAATATACAATATATTAGCCGCTTTTGCTGTTATTTCTCAATTAAAAATTAATTCTACATATCTTATTGAAACAGTCAAAGAATTTCCTTTAGTTAAAGGTCGTCGCGAAGAAGTAAAAAATGATTTTGGTATAAAAGCAATTATTGATTTCGCTCACACCCCAAATGCTATAAAAAGTACCCTTTCTTCGTTAAAAGAAACCAACAAAGGGAAAATAATTGCTATTTTTGGCGCTACTGGAGGTCGAGATCAAAGCAAGAGACCCGAAATGGGTCTAGTCACTTCTCAACTAGCCGATATCGCCATTATCACTTCTGATGATACTAGGAACGAAAATATCAACGATATCAACAAACAAATAATCAGTGGTATTCCTTCAACCAGTATTTTTATTAATACTGACAATTTTGTTGAAATTAAAAAAATTATCAAAGATAATCCTCATAACTTTATCTATTTTAATATTCCAAATCGTCAAGATGCTTTTAATCTAGCTATTAAATTAGCTCAATCAAAAGATATAGTTATTGCTATGGGTAAAGGTCACGAAAATACCATTCTTCACGGTAAAACTGAATATCCTTGGTCAGAAAGTCAAGCTTTTCGATTAGCCTTCAGTTTAAAAAAATAAATTATAAATATGGTTTCATTCAATTTAAAACCCTTAAAAGATATTGAAAAAAATTATTCTCAAGGTTTATTACCTCAAAGAAACACTATTTCTTATTGGTATCAAGATAGCAGTAGTCGGTCAAATTTAAGTCAATTTCAATTAAGCTCAGAAAATCGACGGATTTTAAATAAAACTCAAGAATTTAATTTTGAGTTAATTCCTCTTAAAAATTTTTTATGGGATTCTAATATTCAAAAATTAATTTTTTCTTGGTTAAAAAAACTAGACTGGGATTTTCCTATAAGTTCTGTCAAAACAATTTTTACTAATCATATTTTTAATTATTTATATATTTGGAAGAATCTATCAGGAGAAATTATTGCTTATTCTATTTGTTATTTTTCTGAATCTATCAGTCATATTGCTTATGTTTTTTATGACCCTCAATATAGTCATGGTAATTTACCTATCAGATTAGTTCTTCAAACAGTTATTGATAGTCATGATAAAGGATTAAAATATTGTTATCTTGGTCGTTTTTCTCAAGATATTGGATTTTATAAACGCAACATGCCCAATTTCGAATATTTCAACTCTAATACTAAACGGTGGGAAAAATATTCTTAAATTTAATATTTAAATTTGATTAAAAACTTTATAACTTTTTACTTTATAACTTTATACTTTATAACTTTCTACTTTATAACTTTATACTTTATAACTAATTTATGAATATTCACTTCCTCGGTATTGCTGGAGCCATGACCTCACAACTTGCAATTGAATTACACCGACAGGGTAATTTTATTTCCGGTTCTGACCAATCAAAAATATTTCCTCCAGTCAGTACTATTTTAAAAAAAGAAAGAATTCCTCTTAACCTCATCGAGATAACAAAAAATATTGATCTAGCTATTGTCGGTTCCTCATATAATCTTTTTGATAATACCAAAAAAGAATTTCAACAAATTAAAAAAAATCATATTCCTTATATTTCCGCCACAGAATACATTAGTAAAAATATTGCCAAAGAAAATTCTATTATTATTGCCGGTACTTTTGGTAAAACCACTATTACTAGTCTTACTGCTTGGATCTTATCTCATTCATCTTTTAAACCAAGTTATATGTTTGGTGGAACTCCAAAAAATAAATTTAATTCACTTAAAATAAACGATTCAAAATGGTCAGTCATAGAAGGGGATGAATCTATCCATGGATTAGATAAACAAGCTAAATTTCTTTACTATCCAGTTAAATATCTATTAATTACTAGTGTTGATTGGGAGCATAAAGATTCTTATTCTAGTGAAGCTTCTAATTTTGAAGCTTTCAAAAAATTAGTCTCAAAAATACCTTCAGATGGCTTTTTAGTTATTAATCAACAAAAATTAGAGACTAACAAACTTAGTCGATATACTTCGGCTAAAATTATCACTTATAATACCAATAAATCAGACTATTTTATTGAAAAAATTATTAGACACCAAAATTTCACTACTTTAATAATTAATACCCCAAGAGGTATTTTAAAAATTAATACTACTCTTATTGGTCAATTTAATTTTGAAAATATTTTAGCTTCAATTGCTATTTGTGATAATTTACAAATTAGCCGATATCTCATTACCAAATCAATTTTTTCCTACAAAGGAATTAAGCGTCGGTTAGAATTAATTGCTTCCATAAAAAATAGACTTTTTTTTGATGATTTTGCTCAATCAGAAAATAGAATTTCTTCTGCTATTAAATCTCTTAAATTACATTTTCCTGAAAAATTAATCAAAGTACTTTATCAACCACATGCTTCTTTTAGTCAGTATAAAAGTAGCTTATCTCATTTAAAAGAAGCTTTTAGTCAAGCTGATGAAGTTGTTTTATCTCAATTAAAATTTAGTCATAAAATAGATAAAAAAAATAGAAATACTGCCAAAGATTTTCGTGATTGTATTGGTTCAAAATTAATTTATCTACCACTTAAAAAACAAATTTTAGAATATTATCAAAACAATTTAAAGCCTAATGATATTTTAATTTATATGAGTTCTGGTGGTCTTGAAGGTAACTATATTTTTAAATCAATTATCAACAGTTTTAAAAAATAACTTTCTACTTTATAACTTTCTACTTTCTACTTTATAACTTTCTACTTTCTACTTTCTACTTTCTACTTTCTACTTTATAACTTTATACTCTATACTAAACTATGTCTCGTTATATTATTACCGGAGGAAATCAACTTCATGGAGAAGTTTCTATTCGTGGAGCCAAAAATGCTAGTTACAAACAAATAATTGCCTCTATTCTCAGTGATCAACCAACCCAACTAATCAATGTTCCAAATATATCTGATATAAAAATAACCGCAAGTATAGCCAAAAGTATTGGGTCTACTATTGAATATAGTGGAGAACATTGCTTAAAAATTTCTACTCCAAAAATAATCAATTCAACAGTTCCTACTGGGACTGGAGAAAAATCTCGAACTTCATTTATGTTTTCTGCTCCGCTTTTAGTTCGTACTGGAACTGCCACAGTACCAACTCCCGGAGGAGACAAACTTGGAGCCAGACCTTTAGATCGACTTTTTGATTGTTTTTCAAAAATGGGAATTAATACTCAAGTTACTGATGAAAAAATTGTTTTTAATACCGACAAAATTAAATCAACCCAATATACTTTTAATAAACCTAGCCACACTGTCACGGAAACTGTAATTATGGTAGCCGCTCTGGCTGAAGGAGAAACTATCTTAAATAATGCCGCTAGAGAACCAGAAATTGATGATCTTATTTTAATGATCAATCATATGGGAGGACAAATTAATCGTCATCCAAATAACCCTGGAGTAATCACTATTAATGGGGTTAAATCTTTATCAGGAACTAAACATCAAATAATTCCAGATAGAAATGAAATAGTAACTTTCGCTTGTGCTGCTTTAGCTACAAAAGGTTCCATTAATATTCTTCATTGTGATCCTAAAACAGTCAAAACATTTATTGAAACTATTAATAAAATGGGGGCCGAAACAGTTGTTGGAGACGATGAATTAAAAGTTTCCTGGGTTAAACCTCTTAAAAATATTGATATTGAAACTAGTCCAGAACCTGGTTTTATGACTGATTGGCAAGCTGTCTTTAGTATTTTACTAACTCAAACTGTTGGCTGTAGTTCTATTATTGAACGAGTTTATCCTTCTCGTTTTCAACACATTGAAAATCTAAAAAAAATGGGAGTAAAAGTTTCTTTCTTTAATCCTCCAATATTAAATCCAGAAACATACTACGAATTTAATCCAGAAAGTAATCGACCAGAATATTTCCATGGAGTCAAAATTTATGGACCAACTCAATTACAACCATCAAATTTTGTAGTCAATGATCTTCGAGCCGGGGCTTCAACTGTTTTAGCCGCCCTGACTGCTAATGGAACATCAATTATCGACGGAGTTGAATTTATCGAAAGAGGCTATGAAAAATTAGGCGACAGATTATCTTCTTTAGGTGCTAACATAGAATATATAAAAACTTAATATGCATTTATATTTAGGCCTTCTACTTTTTTCTTTTTTAATTACCAGTCTTTTAGTTGTTCCTTTTATCAATCTTTTATATCGACTTAAATTTCAACGCCAAAAACAAATTACTACCGATTTCCAAAATAAAAGAACTCCTATTTTTGATAAATTCCATAATTTAAAAGAAGGAACACCTGTTGGTGGGGGGTTACTTATCATCGTTTCTGTCTGTATTATGTTTTTAATTCTTTTTCCTATTATCAAATTTTCCAATATTTTTATTTCTGTAAATTATCAAATAGTTCATGAACTATCAATTATATTTTTTACCTTTATTAGTTTTGGTCTTTTGGGACTTTATGATGATATTTATAAATTTTTTGGTTTTAAAAAAAGTGGTTTCTTTGGTCTTAAAATGATCAATAAATTCATACTTCAAATAGTTCTTGCTAGCATTATTTCATTTTTAATTTATTCACAATTAAAAATTGATTTCATTTATATTCCTTTTTTAAAAGCTATTCATTTAGGTTGGTTATTTATCCCTATATCAACTTTAATTATTACTGGATTTGCTAATTTTTTTAATATTACTGATGGATTAGATGGTTTATCTTGTGGCCTTTTAATGATCGCTTTGTTTGCATTTTGGTTTCTTTCTAATACTTCTATGGATACGCCAATTTCTATTTTTCTGTCACTTTGGATTGGATCACTTATTGCTTTTCTCTATTTTAATATTCATCCCGCCAGAATTTGGTTAGGTGATGTTGGTTCTTTATCTTTTGGAGCAACTTTTGCAGTTATCGCCCTAATGTTGGGTAAAATAGTTCCATTTATTATTGTTGGATCACCCTTTATCATCGAAGGTTTAAGTAGTGCTATTCAAATAATTAGTAAAAAATATTTTCATAAAAAAGTATTTCCAGCCGCTCCATTACACTTAACTTTACAAAATATGGGCTGGGAAGAATCAAAAATTGTTTCCCGAGCTTGGTTAGCCGGAATTATATTAGCTATTTTTGGATTATGGTTGGGACTAAATTAATCGATAAAATCAAACAAGAGGCAAATCATTACTTAAATTTGCCCTATATGATAAATATCATCCAAGATGGAAAAGTTATCAAAGAACGATTTTTAGGCGGAAAAGGTAATTGGAAAGATATTCAAAAAGAAATTAAAAGAATATCAAGAATAGAAAAAATCAATTTAGCTAAACTCAATTCACAACAAATTTATAACTTTCAAAAAAAACATAAAATTGGAATTGATTGTTCTGGTTTAGTTACTCAACTATTAATTTTTTATGGCCAATTAATTAATAAAAAAATTAATCTTATTCCCAGAAAAACTTCAGCTAACATGTTAACTTCAAGTCCTTTATCTCAAAAAATAAATGATTTAGATTTAATTCAAACAGGAGATCTAATTCGTCAAAAAAATGGTCATCATGTTTTATTTATTATCGAAAAAAAAGGCAAATTTATTGACTATATCGACAGTTCCTTTATTAATCGAGGAGTCAAATATGGCCGAATCAACATCTCCGATCCTTTATTTGATAATCAAGGAGTTTTTAGACTTAATCAATTGATTGATTAATTATTTTTCTTCTATCAATTCTCGAAATTGCAATGGCTCAATAGAAAGAATTTCAATTTCAGTTCCACAATCATCACATTCTAAAATATCACCAATCATTATTCCTTCTGGTTGGTTAATTTCTTTACCACAGTCAGGACAAATTATTTTATTTGTTTGTGTCATCTAAATAAAAAATATATAATTGCTTAAAGCTAACTAATTATATGACAAATACACCGTTACTTAAAATAGATAATTTTTATCTAAAAAGAGAAGATCAAAATATCACTGGTTCTGCCAAAGATAGGGCTTTACCATTTCAAATTGCCAATCTGAAAAAATTAGGTTTTACACAAGCTGTAATTTCTAGTACTGGTAATGCCGCCATTTCTGCCGCTCATTTTTGTCAAGAAAATAATATTAATTTAACCATTTTTCTTTCATTCAATGTTTCTTCCACAAAACTGGCTATTTTAAAAAAATTCGACCATGAAATTATTTTTTCCCAACAACCAATTAGTGATGCTTTAAAATTTTCCAAAGTAAATAATATCTATTTTTTACGTCAATCAACTGATTCATCAGCTCTAATTGGATACAATCAAATAGCCGAAGAATTAATCACTCAACTTCCTCAAATCAGCAGTATTTTTATTCCTATTGGTAGTGGTACAACTTTAATTGGTATTTCTCAAAAACTTTCTCCAAAAGTTAAAATTTTTGGAGCTCAATCATCCGCCAACCCAACTATTAGTAAAATTTTTGATTCACATTTTTCACCAGAAAAAAGACTAATTACTGATGCTTTATCAGTCAAATTTTTACCTCAAAAAAATAGTCTTATTAATATCATCAAAAAAAGTTCAGGAAACTGTTTTACTCTTCAAAATAAAGATATTGTTTATTCTAGTTCATATCTAGAATCACAAAATATTATTACTTCTTTAGAAGGAGCTTTGGCCTTAGCTGCTTATCAAAAAGCCATAAAAAATAAATTTGAAGTAGGGGATTTCCCTGTTATTTTATTAACTGGAGCCAAAAGATGACATTAGATTTTTTCCAAGATTTTAATCAATCTTCATATTCTTTTTATTTTTTAATTGTCGATAATTTTCTCGATATTAATTTACCTCAACTTGAACATTTTCATCTCATCTATGCCTATAAAAATTCAAACGAATTAAAAACCTCAAATTATTTTTGTCTTGAAGAAAACGGAGAAATTATTCTCCAACCAAATAGTGGTCAATTACTTTCTTCTCAAAAAGTAATTAATTACATTCAAGAAACTTCTGTTGGACGAAAAGTAGTTATTATTCCTTTCAAACCTTCATCAAAAATCGAACATCTTTGTCGTAAATTTAATTGGATAGTTGCTTCTGTTTCTCATAAAATAAATCGGTTTTTAGAAGATAAAAATCAATTTTTAGACTTCTGTAAAAAAAATAATTTACCCACAATACCAGCAAAAAAAGATTTTTTTAACCAAGAAAATTTCATTAAATATCAACATCATTTTAACTCAAAATTAGTTATTCAAACCCATTTTGGCTGGGCTGGCAATAGTACTTTTTCAGCCGATAATTGGGATGATTTAAAAAACAAAATCCCTTTAAATACACCAGTAAAATTTTCTCCATTTATTAAAGGTTACTCTTTATTAAACAATTGTTGTCTTACCAAAAATGGTCTTGTTCAAAGTTTACCCGCATTACAATACACCGGCATTAAACCATTAACCCATAATCCTTTTGCTACTGTTGGACGACAATGGCCCTCAATGGCTCCCAAAAATGTTATTCAAACAGTCCAAAAAATAACTTTAGATTTTTCAAAATTTATCAATGATATTGGCTATATTGGTTTCTTCGGATTAGACTTTTTAGTCGATCAAAACAATTATGTTTATCTACTTGAATGTAATCCTCGACTTACTGCTTCATTTGCTTTTTATACCAAACTTGAATTAAATCAAAAATTATTTCCCTTATTTTTATTACATTTATCTCAATTTATTAAAATTCCCCATATCCCCAAACCTAACGAAATTCAAAAAAAATTAGATTCAGCTAAAATTTGTGGCTCAGAAATAACTCGAAAAATTGGTAGTAAAACTATTGCCAAACATCAAGAATTAATTCCTCTTAGTCAACAAGTAGATCCTGTTATTATTCCCCAAAACACGATCGATTTGTTATATGTCTAATAAAAATAAGAAAAAAAAACTTATTAGCCTGGTTATTCTTCTCATTGTAATTGGATTTACTTTTATTTCTATTTCTTCTTTAACCGAAGCCAACAACACTGCTGGTGATAAGTTTTATTTTTTAAAAAAACAAGGATTTTGGATCATTATTAGTTTTTTGGCTTTTTATTTTTCATCAAAAATAAAATTAAAATTAGTTAATAAATTTTCTTCTCTTTTCTATTTTTTTTCTCTGATTTGTTTAGTCTTAGTTTTAGTTCCTGGTCTCAGTAATCCCATTCTTGGTGCTAGAAGATGGTTAAATTTAGGTATATTTAGTTTTCAACCTTCAGAACTTTTGAAATTAAGTTCTGTCATTTATTTTGCTAATCTTTTTTCTCAAGAATCCAAAAAAACTTTTTTCAATCTAATTATTTATTTAATTGGACCTTTTCTGTTAATTATTCTTCAACCAAATTTAAGTACTGCTATTTTAGTTTCCGCCATATCAATTTGTATGTTCTATTTATCAGGAGGCAAAATTATTCCCATTTTTATTCTTTGTCTAGGATTCGTCATTTTGGCTTTTATTTTAGTTATAATTTCACCCTATCGTCTTAGTCGACTACAAACTCTTATGAACCCAGAAAGTTCAGAATCTTCGTATCACAGTAATCAAATTATTCTTTCTTTATCATCAGGAGGTATGTTTGGTAAAGGATTTGCTAATTCAGATCAAAAATATCGTTTTTTACCCAAAATATCTACCGATTCAATTTTAGCCATAATAGGCGAAGAAATGGGTTTCATAGGAACTTTAAGTATTATGATTATTTATGTTTTACTTATTAGTCATTTAATTAAAATTTCTTCTCTGATAAACAAAAACTCATTTGATTCATTAATTGTTTCTGGCACAGCCTGTTGGATTACTTTTCAATCATTAATCAATATTGCCGCTATTGCTAATATTATTCCTCTTACAGGAGTTCCGTTACCATTTATTTCTTATGGCGGATCTTCTTTAACAACATTAATGATTGCTATTGGTTTAGTTAGTAATATCGAAAAAAAACATGCATTATTGTTATACTCTGATTATGAACAAGAGGATAATCATCACCGGCACTCATCTCACCCCAGCCATAGAATTAATTCGACAACTTCAACAAGACAAAAAAACAAATTGGCAAATAAGTTACGTCGGTAGAGAATCAAGTTCCAATAATCTTCAAAATAAATCCATTGAGTCAAAAATAATTCCCTCCCTGGGAATTGATTTTTATCCAATCCCTTGTGGTAAATTAGATCGAAGATATTTTCCTAATACTCTTTTTGGTATTCCTAAAACAATTTTAGGATTCATAAAAAGTTTTAATTTAATTAATCGCCTTAAACCAGATATTGTTGTTTCCTTTGGTGGTTATGTTTCAGTCCCAATTATTATAGTTTCTTCTTTAAAAAAAATTAAAACTATTACTCACGAACAAACACTTACCAATAGTCTAACTACAAAAATCAACAGTCATTTTGTTAACAAAATAGCTCTTTCTTTCAATAATTCAAACCAAATTGCTCAATTACCAAAAGAAAAAATTGTTATTACTGGTAATCTTCTTCGCCATCAACTATTTCAAAAACACCCTTCGATTCCTAAAAATATTAAAATAAAATTAAAACTAAAGAACAATTTAATATATATCACTTCCGGTAATCAAGGTTCTCATACTATCAATTTAACTATTAAAAAAATTATTCCAAAATTAAAAAATTTTAATGTTATTCATCAAACAGGTAAAAATGATTTAAACTATTTTTCAAAATTATCTCAAAAATATCAAAATTATTATGTTTCTGATTATTTTGAAACTAATTCTTTTAGTTGGATTATTAATCATTCAGATATAATCATCAGTCGATCTGGCGCTAACACTAGTCAAGAAATTGTTGCTCTTAATAAAAAATCTATTCTTATTCCTCTTCCCCAAAGCCAACAAAACGAACAAGAATTAAACGCTATTTGGGTAAAAAAACACTTACCAAAAATCACTATTGTTATCAACAATGATCAATTAAATAGCCAAATTTTATTGGAATCAATTGATTATTTATCAAAAATTAAACCTAAAGATGAACAAAAATCATTTAATCAAAATCTAAAATTGCTAAACCTAATTTATGAAATTATCTAAAAAGAAATTAATTTTATTAATTATATTAATAATTTTTATTATCACTTTAATTTCATTTGTTTTTTATATTTTAAATAAAAAGCAAGACACTTTTGTTCCCATTTCTGATAAAAACAATTTTTATACTCAGTTAAATTTAGCTCTCAAAACTAGTCATTTAGAAATTTCCTCTTTTGAAATAAAAGATTTCATCAATCAAATTGAATTTACCGTATTTAATGATGATAATAGTTTTAAAGTTATTTTATCAAACAAAAAAAATCCTCTTTGGCAAATTACATCTTTGCAAGAAATAATTAAAACAGCTAAAATTAAACAAAGAACTCTTAAATTGGTTAATTTGAGCTCTGCTCATCCTTATGCAACATTCAAAAATAATTAGCGGAATCGACATTGGAACTTCAAAAGTTACTACTATAATTGGACAATATTCCGATAATGAAGATAAGTTTAATATTATTGCTGTCTCATCCATTCCTTCACTCGGTTTTCGTAAAGGTCAAATTATAAATATTGAACAAGCTTCAAACACCATTGTTCAAAGTATAGAATCAGCCGAAAGAATGGCTGGTTTTCAAATTAATTCCGCTTCAATTTGTCTTTCAGCCCCTCATATTGAATCAATTAATTCTCATGGAGTCGTGGCTATCAGCAATCCTAACGGAGAAATTAATTCAGATGACATCGAACGTGTCGTCGAAGCCGCCAAAGCAGTTTCTGTCCCTAATGGTAAAGAAATTATTCATATAATCCCAATTAAATACACCGTTGATGGTCAAGAAGGAGTCATTGATCCAGTTGGCATGAATGGAGTCCGGTTGGAAGTTGAAGCTCATATTATTGTTGCTTCAACCCCTTCACTTAAGAACATTAAAAAATGTTTAGAAGACATTGGAATTAAAATAGATCAATTAATTTATTCTGGACTTGCCGCCTCCAAAGCAACTCTAACTGAAACCGAAAAAGAACTTGGAGTTGCTCTTATTGATATTGGTAGCAGTATTACTTCTCTTACTATTTTTAATGAAGGTTCACCAGTTTTTTCTTCCGTCATTCCAATTGGAGCTGGTAATGTTACTAATGACTTAGCTATTGGTCTACGTTTTTCACTAGAAGATGCTGAAAAAATAAAATTGAGATTAAATAAAGTTTCCGAATCAAAAAAATTTGAAGATGAAATTGATTTATC
>CAZICU010000005.1:4461-56085 GCA_964537905.1 uncultured Gammaproteobacteria bacterium | reverse complement strand
TTATTATTTTAACATTTAGTGTAAAATTATTTATGTCTTTAACACAAACAGCTTATACTAGCCGACAACTAATCAAATATGGCGGAGTAGGTATTATTGCTCTTTCTTTGTTGTGGGGTATTTCAAAAATAATTTATACAGCTTATGTAGCGGCACATCCTCCTTATGTAGCACCGACAGTTGAATTTGGTTTATTACCAAGATTAATTTTTCCAGAAAAAGAAACTCAATTAAAAAATTTTACTTTTGAATTACCAAACGATACGGTGCCAACTTTTAAAGACCAAGCAAATGTTTATGTAATTTATAGACCAAATACAACTTTTTTGGCTTTGGAAGAAGATAAAAAAACAGCAGCTAATTTTGGTTTTATTAATGAACCGGTGGAAATTGAAACTGGTATCTATAAATTTCAAGATGTGGCTAATAATAAAACTTTAACAGTAAATGTACTAACTGGTGATTTTACAATGACTTATCCTTATACTTCAGATCAAACATTATCGACTCCGGAAAAAATGCCTTCCAAAGATACAGCCATACAAATTGCCATAACTTTTTTACAAAAAGGAGGTAAATTTACTAATGATTTGGTTGATGGAGAAAAAATAGCTACTTTTTGGAAGATTGAAGGAGATGGATTAAAATCAGTTTCGTCACAGTCTGAAGCAAATGCGGTTAGAGTAGATTTTTATAGACAAGATTTAGACAATAAAAAAATAGTTTCATCGAAATTTGGCCAATCGGCAGTATCAGTATTAGTTTCTGGATCAGCTGTTGAATCAAAAAGAATTATTGGAGTTAATTTTAAAAATATAAATATAAATAAAGAATCATTTTCAACTTATCCAATAAAAACGGCTCAAGAAATAATTGATAGTTTAAATTCAGGTAATTATTGGATCGCCAAAGATACTTCTGAAAAGAATGTAACTGTAATGAAAATATATTTAGCTTATTTTGAACCGATGACTTTAACTAATTATATGCAACCAATTTTTGTAGTTGAAGGTGATAATAATTTTGTGGCTTATATTCCGGCAGTTAGTAGTAACTATATTAAACAAACAGATAATCCAAAACCAACTGATAAATTAACTCCAACTATAGGGATAGATAATTAATTCAACGATAAATTAATTTTGCCAAGAAATGTTTTGTTTTAGCCAATTGATAAGAGTTAAGGTGTCTTGAAATCGATCATCACTTTGAGCCACGACACTAATTACATGATGATCATTAATATTTAATAATCCAATAAAACAACCTTTAGCTTCTGGAGTTAAGCCGGTTTTAAGACCAATAACTTCAGGAATAACACCAAGGAGTTCATTGGTAGTAGTAATTTCGTGTTTAATTTGTCCGGTAACATCTGTAATAGTCATACTTTTATTTTTAACAACATCACGAACAGTTGAATTTTGAATGGCAAGACGAGCTAATTGAGAAAGGTCGTAGACAGTGGAATAATGATTTTCGTGATGAAGACCGTCTGGATTAACAAAATGAGTATTATTTAAATTAAATTTTGACATAAGTGAATTCATTTGAGAAACAAAACCAGTTATTCCACCATAATAATGATTGGCTAAGGTAAAAGCCGAATCATTGGCGGAATAAACTAATAAAGATTGAACTAATGATTTGACTGTTATTTTTTCACCAACTTGAAGTTCCATAACTTTTCCAGTGTCATAACTTTGATCGACAGTAATTACTTCGTCTAAAGGATATAAATTAAGAGCAGTAACAGCTGTAGCTAATTTGGTAGTAGAGGCTGGATAAATTTTTTTATCTATATTTTTTGAAGTTAAAATTTTATTAGTATCAACATCTATTAAAATATAATTATCAGAATTTAAAATTGGTTGATCGGTTAATTTGATAATTGGAATACTGGGAAATTTAAAATCGACAAGTTGATTATTTTTAGTTAAAAAATTATTTTGAGGATAAATACTCCAAAAAGAAAAAGTTGGTAACCAGAATAAATTAATGATTAAAATCAAGAAAATAATAACAAAATCGAGCCAATTATTTTTGAATATTTTGGGCATTTGGCTTTAATATTAAACCAACATCGTCGAGTTGTTTTTGATCAACTTGACTGGGTGCATCCATGAGCAAATCAACACCGTTGGAATTAAGTGGGAAAGCATAGACATCGCGAATGTTGGGCTCGTCGAGGAGCAACATCATAAGACGATCTAAACCAATAGCCCAACCACCATGCGGGGGAGCGCCGTAATGGAAAGCGTTATAAAGACCACCAAATTTTTTGAGAACCTCTTGCCGACCATAACCGACAATTTCGAAAGCTTTGACTAAAGTTTCTGGTTCATGATTACGAATAGAACCAGAGGCTAATTCATAACCATTTAAGGTTAAATCATATTGATACGATTCGATTTCTAATGGGTCTTTATTTTGCAAAGCTTCCATACCACCTTGAGGCATAGAAAAAGGATTATGACCAAAATCAAGTTTCCCTTCATCATTAATTTCGTAAAAAGGAAAACCAGTAATCCAATTGAATTGAAGAATATTTGGGTCACGAAGATTTAATAAATCACCTAAATTAAGTCGAATATAGCCTAAAACTTTGTTGGCTAAATTTAATTTGTCGGCCACAAAGAAAATCATATCACCAGATTTAGATAAGGTGGCTTGAATAATTTGTTGTTGTAATTCTGAATTGAAAAACCGAGCCACTCCAGCATCAAGACCAGTATCGGTAACTTTGGTATAAGCTAAACCTTTGGCCCCTTTTTCTTTGGCCAGATTTTCTAATTTTTCGATTTGAGTTTTACTAAATTCAGCACATTTTGGTGCGACTAAACATTTGATAACCTCAGAATTGTTAAAAACATTAAATTCACTTTTATTTTTAATAACACCGGTGACATCTTGAAGTTCAAGACCAAAACGAGTATCTGGTTTGTCGCTACCATATTTATTCAGAGCATCTTTATAAGGAATGCGAGGAAAAGGAAAAATAGCAATTTTTTTGTCAGGAGCAATAGTTTGATAAGTGTCGCGAATTAAATTTTCGGCGGTGGCAAAAATTTTATCAAGAGTGGGAAAACTCATTTCAATATCGATTTGATAAAAAGCACCGGCATGACGATCGGCTCGAGGGTCTTCATCTCTAAAACATGGGGCAATCTGAAAATATTTATCAACACCAGAAATCATTAATAATTGTTTAAATTGTTGAGGAGCTTGAGGTAAAACAAAAAATTTACCTTTATGAATCCGAGAAGGAACCAAAAAATCTCGAGCACCTTCGGGAGAAGTAGTCGTCAAAAGAGGAGTCATAACTTCAGTAAAACCGTTTTTATCCATCCAATTACGGACAGCTAAAGTATATTTGTGTTTACTATCAAGAATATGGGCTAAACGAGGTCGACGTAAATCGAGATAACGATATTTGAGACGTAAAGATTCATCAATCTCAGTGCCATCGGTATCAAGAGGAAAAGGAATAACTTGGCTTTTGTTGAGCAGAGTTAATTTTTGACAATTAATTTCGATTTCACCGGTAAGTAAATTAGGATTGACAGCTTTTGGACTGCGTTTAACAACTTCACCAGCAACTTCAATCACCCATTCCATGCCTAAAGAGGCAGCAATTTGATGATTTTTGGCATTATCATGGGCATCGATAACAATTTGAATAGTACCACTCCAATCGCGAAAATCAATAAAGATTAATTGACCATGATCGCGAATATTACTAACCCAACCTTGCAATAAGACTTTTTCTCCGATCTTTTGGAGACATTCTTTTACTAATATTCTTTCCATGAATGTATTTTACGATAGAAAGTCTTTGACGACAAGCTGGGGAGAAGTATAACCGTTCCAAATATTTAAACTAAGGTTAGCAGTAAAGTCGATCAGGTCACCAACTTTTATTTTTGAATCAAACTCCCCTTTTTTAAATGCAATGGAATCAACAATAATATTTTCTTTTTTAGGGGTGGTGGGGTCATCAATTTTTAGTTTGAGATGATCACCAGTGGAACCAAGAAGACGTTTTTCGACCACACGAACTTGTTTAAATAAAAAAACTGGATCAGGATTACCAATACCAAATGGTTCGAGTTTTTTGATGAGACGACAATTTTTGACAGTAACGGCATTTAATTTCATTTGGGCATCGATAAACTTTTCGGGTTTAAGATCACAATTGGCTAATTTTTGATTAATAAATTTGGTTAATTGTGCTTTCATTATTCCTATATTCTTAGTTTTGATACTAAACCCGGCAGCACCAGCGTGACCACCTAGTTCAGTAAACTCACTACTGAATTGTCGCAGAGTATCAATAATGTCTAGTTCTTTTATTGATCGACAAGAACCTTTGGAATATTCATCTCCAATACTAATAATAATTGAAGGTAAATAATATTTTTCAGTAAGACGGCCAGCAATAAGACCAATAACGCCAGGATGAAAGGAAGTTTCAGCAACAAATAATAATTTATTTTGTTTGTTTGTAGAAACGCCATATATGGCGTCTCTACTGATTTTTTCTTCGGCTAAAATTAAACTTTCTTGCTGAAGAGTTTGACGTTCTTTGTTGTAACCATCTAAAATAGAAACGAATTTATTGGCTTGTTCGTTGGTTTGACTACATAAAAGACGTAAGGCATCGGTAGGATTAGACAAACGGCCGACAGCATTAATTCGTGGACCAATAACAAAACCTAAGTCGTAAGTAGTTAATAAATCTTGTTTGGAACCACTGGTTTGAATTAATTTTTTGATACCAGGATTTGGTTGAAGACGAAGAGACTGAAGTCCATGATAAACAATATTACGATTGACAGTATTGAGTGGCAAACAGTCGGTAACAGCTCCAAGAGCGGCCAAGCCTAGATCGCTAGACTTGTCGATTTGAGAGGCAACTAACCAAGAAAGAACCGAACCAGAAGTGAGAGTGGAATGAACCGAAGAAATTTCTTTGGGTAAAGAATCATCAGTAACATGATGATCGATAACCACAATTTGAGTACCGGATTTAATAATTTTTATTAACTCCTTACCAGCAACAATACCATTATCAACAGTAATAAGCAGATCAAAATGAAGTTTTTTTTCAGTTTGAATCCGAAAAAAAGAATCGGCTTTGATACCATAGCCATCAGTTTCTCTATCAGGAACAAAAGGTAAAACTTTAGCGCCTTGTTGGTACAAAACCTGCCAAAGAATGGCAGTGGCAGTAATACCATCAACATCATAGTCACCATAAATTAAAATTTGATTGCCTTTTTTGATATGATTTTGAATAATCTCAACCGTTTGGAAAAGAAATTTTTGATTAACACCAAATTTTTTTGATTCAAGTTTTTGAGGATTTATTGGTTTTAAAAAACCATCAATATTTTTTTGACTGATTTTACGATTTTTTAAGAGTAATTTTAAAATTTCTGTTTCTGAAGTAGAATGATCAATACAAAGCATAGATAGTCAATTTTACACATTTTTTACAAATATGTTATATACTATTGGTTAGTTTCTAAAAGTAGCCAACTTTTGGGGATGAGGTTTAAACCTGTTATATTTTATTAAGGTATTTAAGGAGTTTTTAAAAAAAACACATGGCAAAAAAATTATTTGTAGGCAATCTTCCTTTTGCAATGACTGATGCCAATTTAGGAGAAATCTTTTCGGCCTATGGTGCTGTTACTTCAGCAAACGTAGTCATCGATAAATTCTCAAAAAGAAGCAAGGGATTTGGTTTCGTTGAATTTGAAAATGAAGAGGATGCTGCTAAAGCTATGCAAGCTCTTGATAATTCTGAACAAATGGGCAGAAATATCGCTGTAAAAGAAGCTTTACCAAAGCCAGATCGTCAATAAAATAAATTAAAAACGATTTACAAAACCCCTTCGAAATTTCGAAGGGGTTTTTGATGAACATTATTCCTAGCTTTATAAGAGTTAATCCCCAATAGCCTAATGAAATGGAGGAATGGTATTATTTAAATATGAACTTCATTGTTTGGAAATATTTGATTGGTTGGAAATGGTATTGGAAAAGAGCTTGGTTTAATTTAAAAAAAATATTCCATTTTTTTTCTTTTGGAACACTGATAATAACCTTATTGGCTCCATGGAAAAGATTAACAGCCAAAGATGATACGGTAGGTTTTGATATGGCTAAATTTTTTGAAAATTTATCATTTGATCTGATTTCTAGAATAATAGGTTTAATTATTAGATTAATATTAATATTTTTTTGTTTGTTATGTGCAATATTTTTTATAATAACAACATTTCCATTTTTTATAATTTGGTTTATATTTCCATTTTTAGGATGGAGTTACTATGAAAGAGACCAGAAAAGATCTTCAAAAGTTTTAAAAGATTTAGAAACCAATATCAGAAAAAATCCTAAAATATCTGGAAAAATAATTTTTGAAAGTGAAATTGGGATATTTATTAGAAATAGATTGGAAAAAAATATTGATATGGTTTTAATAGGTTCTGATTTGGAAGTGAATGATTTGGCTGATTTTGATGGATCCAGTATGGAAAAAATAATGCAATGGTATTTGAGTAAAAATAAAGAAATAGAAATTGAATTACAAAAATTAGAAATGTCTAGTGAAGATTTAGTTTTGGCAGCAAAATGGTGGGATAAAAAACAAATATTTTGGAACATTGCTGAAGATAATAGATGGAGTTTAGGGAGACCAGGAATTGGATTGGGTCTACTTTTTGGTTACACTCCTAATTTAGATAAATACAGTGAAAATTTGAGTTTAAAGCAAAATTTTTCCAACCATTTGATAGGAAGAGATAGTGTAGTAAAAAGAATGGGTCAAGTAATTAATGGAGGGAAAAATATTTTATTAGTAGGAGAGCCTGGTGTAGGTAAAAAAACTGTTGTTTATGCTTTTGCTGATATGGCAATTACAGGAAAACTTGGAGGAAAAATGACTTATAAAAAACTTCTATTATTTGACTATCAGGCGGCTATGTCGACTAATGCTGATAAGGATGTAAAAAAGAAAATTATTGTTAATTTAATGAATGAAGCAGAATCAGCCGGAAATATTGTTTTAATTTTAAATAATTTATTTAAAATTACTAATTCTAAATTTGAAGGAAATGATTTTGAAGACATAATTAATTCAGTCTTGGAGAGAGGGAAATTAAATATAATTGCTATTAGTAATAAAGTAGAATATGAAAGATTTTTATCTACAGATCAAAGAATTTTAAAAAACTTTGAGGTAATTGAAATTAAACAACCAACCAAAGATGAAGCAATGACCATATTACTTCAATCAATAGGAAGAGTAGAATCAAAAACAAAAAAGAAATTTTCAATACAAGCAGTACGTCAGATACTTGAAGGAAGCGACCGATATATTACCGAAACACCATTTCCAGAAAAAGTTTTAGAATTAATGGATGAAGTAGCTATAACAGAAACGGTAATTAAAAATTGGATAATAAAAGAAGATGTAAATAAAGTTTTATCGGAAAAAACTGGTATTTCTTTGGGAAGATTAACTGAAAGTGAAAAAAGGAAATTGAATAATTTAGAAGAAATTATTAGTAAAGAATTAATTGGACAAGAAACAGCAATAAAATTGATATCTCAAAGTTTAAGAAGCCGAATTGCAGCAGTAAAAAATAAAAATAAACCAATAGGATCATTTTTATTTTTAGGACCAACAGGTGTAGGAAAAACTCAAACAGCAAAAGTATTGGCCGATGTTTATTTTGGATCTAGAGATGAAATATTAAGGTTTGATATGGCTGAATATATCGGCAACGAAGGTTTGGAAAGATTAATTGGCTCGATAAATATGAATCAACCAGGGATAATGACAACTAAAATTAAAAATAAGCCAGCGGGGTTATTATTGTTGGATGAAATAGAAAAGGCGCCACCAGAAATTTATAATTTATTTTTGACCATGTTGGATGAAGGTTATATTAATGATGCCTTAGGAAATAAAATTATTTGTCAACATTTATTTATTGTGGCCACATCTAATGCTGGGGCAGAATTTATTAGAAATTCAGTTAATAAAGGAATTAAAGGAGAAGAACTGCAAAAAGGGGTAATTGAATATGTCCAAAAAGAGAGAATATTTTCACCAGAATTTTTAAATAGATTTGATGGAGTAATAGTTTTTGAACCTATTGAAGGAGAAAATTTGATTAAAGTAATTAACTTGATGTTAAATGATTTTGGAAAAACTTTGTTGGAAAAAAATATTGAAGTTACTTTTGAAGATAAAGTGTCAGAAAAAATTGCTTTTGAAGGATTTAATATTGAATTTGGAGCCAGACCTTTGAGAAGAACAATTGATTTAGTTTTGGGTGATATGCTGGGGAAATCTTTATTAAATGGGGAAATATTGCCAGGAGATAAAATTATGATTTTAGCTGGATTAGGGAAAAATGAGTATTCATGGAAAAAGTATTAAGATAAAAATAAGGTAAAATATAACAAAATGAATAATTTAATTATTCCAAAAAAAATTTTGGGGATTGTGGAAAAATTTCAAAATAATAAAGCTGAAATTTATATTGTCGGCGGAGCGGTGCGTGATTTAATTTTGGGAAGAGAAGTAAAAGATTGGGATTTTACGACAAATTTGAAACCAGAAGAAATGCAGAAAATTTTTCCCAAAAATAGTTTTTATAATAATAAATTTGGAACTATTAGCGTGGTCTACGGTGAAGATATTTTTGAAATAACAACTTTTAGAACCGAGCAAGGTTATGCTGATTCTAGACACCCAGATGAAGTTAAATGGGGTAAAACATTGGAAGAAGATTTACAGAGAAGAGATTTTACGATCAACGCGTTGGCGTTAAGTCAAAACCCACCGCCCTTTCAGGGCACCTCCCTTAAAAAGGGAGGCTATTATCTTGTTGATTTGTATGAGGGGCAGAAAGATCTGGAAAATAAAATTATCAGAACAGTGGGAAATCCAGATGAAAGATTTAGAGAAGATGCTTTAAGAATGATGAGAGCGATTAGAATTGCTTCACAAATTGGATTTATAGTCGAAGAAAAAACTTTTGAATCGATTCAAAAAAATGCTAATTTAATTCAAAAAATTGCGGGTGAAAGAATTAGAGATGAATTATTTAAAATACTAACTTCCCCCACTCCAAGTCAAGGAATAACTTTATTAAAAAACTCTGGATTATTAAAAGAAATAATTCCGGAATTATTAGATGGATATGGCATGACTCAAAAAGGTCATCATATTGATGATGTGTGGACTCATAATTTAAAAACTTTAGATAATTGTGCCAGTAATAATCCAGTGACAAAATTAGCGGCGTTGTTACATGATGTGGGAAAACCAAAATCAATGATGGGCGAAGGAGAAGACAGAACTTTTCACAACCATGAAATAATTGGATCAAGAATTGCCGTATCCATAGGTAAAAGATTAAAATTATCAAATAAAGAATTGGACCAATTATTTAAACTGGTGCGATGGCATATGTTTACGGTTCAAGAAACTCAAACCGATAAAGCGGTAAGAAGATTTATTCGAAATGTAACATTGGAATATATTGATGAAATGATTGCCATGAGAAGAGCTGATAGATTGGGAAGTGGGTCAAAAGAAACCAGTTGGCGATGGGAATTGTTTAAAGAAAGAATTGTGGAAGTGCAAAAACAACCATTTTCAATTAAAGATTTGAAAGTTAACGGAATGGATGTGATGGAAATTTTAAAAATCAAACCAAGCCGAAAAGTAGGTGAAGTTTTAACTGCGATTTTTAAAGAGGTGGAAGAAAAACCAGAATTAAATGAGAGAGAAGTTTTGTTGGAAAAGATAAAAATTTTAAAATAGAATATTTTTATTTCTTTTTAAAATGGTTTTTGAAAAATAGAACGAGAGGAATGGCAACACCAGTGGAAGAATAAGTACCACAAACGACACCAACTAACAAAGCAGTAGCAAACCAACGAGTAGCAGAACCACCTAATAGAACTAAGGCTAATAACATAAAAATAATAGTCATGGAATTATTGATAGATCGAACTAAAGTTTCGGTAACAGCTTGATTAGCCAAAGAAACCCAATCTTTTTGAAAACTATGACGACGAAGTTCACGAATTCGATCAAAAGTAACAACAGTATCGTGAACAGAAGATGATAGTGTGGTGAGTAAAGCAGTAACAAAAAGAGCGTCTAATTCAGCCCCAAAAAAATGACCAAAAAGAGAAAAAACACCAATTAAAATAAAGGCATCGTGAAGCATAGCTAAAACAGCTCCTAATCCAAAAGAGATATCTCGAAAACGACGACCGATAAAAATAAAAAGAAAAATTGAAGATAAAATAATAGCGGCTAAAGTTTTTTGAAAAAGTTCTTTACCAAGTGTAGCCCCAAGAGATTCGAACTTTAATTCTTTAAAATCAGGAAAAAATTCTTTAAGATTTTTACTAAGATTATTTTTTTGATCAATATCAATATCAACAAATTTTAAAGAATAATTTTGTTGACCAGCAAAATCTATGCTTTTTAATTCAAGATTGCTTTGAGAAAAAATTTCTTTAATTTTTTCTTCTGAATAATTAGGAATGGTTAATTCCCAAACACTACCACCAGTAAAATCAATCGACGGTTTAAATTGCCATTTAATAATTGAAAATAAAGAAGTTCCAATAAAAAGTAAAGAAATAATCAGAAAAACTGGTCTAAATTTCATTATATTCATATATATTAGTTAAAAGTATAAAGTTATAAAGTAGAAAGTATAAAGTTATAAAGTTATAAAGTAGAAAGTTATAAAGTTATAAAGTTATAAAGTAGAAAGTTATTTTTTTGATTTAATGGTTAAATTTTCTTGAGTGAAAACACGTAAAAGATTACGAGTAACAAAAACTCCAGTAAAAATACCGGTAAAAATACCCAAAATTAAAGTAACAGCAAAACCACGAATCATACCTGAGCTACTTAAAAATGTCCAATTAAAAGGATTAAATAAAATAAATCCGGTAATAATAGTACAAGTATTGGCGTCTTTAATAGAATCCCAAGCTCGACCAAAAGCAGTTTCAAGAGCTATATTCCAATCTTTACCTAAACGAACTTCCTCTTTTAATCTTTCAAAAATAAGAATATTACTATCAACAGCCATGCCAATAGATAAAATAAATCCAACAATACCTGGAAAAGTAAGAGTTACAGGAATCAAACGATAAAGAGTTAGCGTAATTAAGGCATAAATAATTAAACCAATATCAGCAATCAAACCAACTTTTCCATAATTAGCGACCATAAAAATAGCAACTAAAGATAGGCCAATAATACCGGCAAATATTCCTTTATTTAGTGAATCTTTACCTAATGTAGCACCAATTTGAGATGGTTGAATTAGTTTAATTGGCAAGGGTAAGGCTCCGGCATTAAGTTGAGTGGATAATTTCTTAGCTGATTGAGAATCAAAACTACCACTAATGGAAGCTTTACCTTCGGTAATAACTGTATTAACAGTTGGAGCAGTTAATATTTGATTGTCTAATAAAATTACAATTCTTTTATTTAAAAATTCTTTGGTAGCTTGAGAAAATAATTTTGATCCCTCGTCATTAAATTCAATAGCTACTTCTGGTTGAGAATTATTAGGATTGATTTCGACAGAAGAAATTTTTAAATGAGATCCATTTAAATTAGTGTCTTTAATTGATTTTTGAAAATCAGCAGAAGTAGTTGCTTCGGTAAATAATTGATCATCAATAACACCGTAAAAATTTAATTGAGCAGTTGTTCCAATAAGATCAATAGCATCATTAATATCCTCAACTCCAGGTAGATCTATCTTAAGCCGATATCTATCTTGCTGTTTGTTGATTTGAATTAAAGTTTCATTAACTCCAAATAAATTAATTCTTCTTTCAATATTACTTTTTAAAGATTCTAAGGCATTAGCTAATTCACTTGGAGGAATTTTTGAAGTATCAATATCAAATAACAACGATGATCCACCGGCTAAATCAAGACCATATTTGAGATCAATATTTTTATTTAAAGTAAAATTACCTAATTTAAATTCTGGTCGATAAAGAGTATGTTCCCAATTTATTTTTCCTAAATTAATTTTTAGAGGGAGTTGTTTGGGGAAATTAATAAGTAAACAAAAAAGAGTAATAGTAACAATTATCCAAAAAATTCTAATGGTTTTTTTTCTTTTATTCATATTATTGGTTTGTTTTGGAAATAAGAGACAATTGTCTGGGATGACCAGAAAAAAGATAAGTAATACTTACCTTAGTGTGATTTATTTTGATCAAAACTGGATCACCTTCGCGAATATTAAAGTCTTTAATAGATTTTGAAGGAATAGTTATAGCTAAACTATTACCAGTTTTAATAACTTTTCTGATTTTACTCATTTAAAGATTAGAAATTTCCTGGCAGCTTCCTATTATAGCAACCGGAGCGCCTAAGAAAAAGTCGACAATAAATTGATCATGTTTTTGACGACGAAGTTTGAACTCACCTTTTCCCATAACCATATAGTTTATTTCATGACCACGAATGGATTCTTCTTGCTTGATATAACTTTCAATTTCTCGAAGAGAAACATCACCGACAATAACCAAATCTATACTATCATTATCTTTCTTTTCCCCAGACATAAATTTATAGTTATAAAAAACGAGTTTAATATTACCTAATGTTTCGTTTTTATTTTGAAGTTTTAAACCTAAACCTGATGTTTGATTAGCAATTAAAAGTAAATCTGAAAAAAGAGGAGATTGCTTATCGGCCCAATAATAAAGACGATTACCTCTCCATTCAGATGAAATAATGCCACTTTTTTTGAGATTATCTAATTCACGTCTAACAGAATTTATCTCTTCATCAATCAAACGAACAATTTGACGAACATAAAAGATCTCATTAGGAGAATAGAATAAAACATTAATCAGTTTTATTCTGGTTTGAGAAATAAATAAATGTTTTAAGCTGGTTTGAATTTTCATAAATTAATTGTATGAAATTTCTGTATTATTAGGTAAAATTTCAATCCAAATATTACCAGCAACAAAATTAATTTCTTTACCATTTTTATCTTTATAAATAGTTCGAGAAAGTCGGTTAGCTTTTGACCAAGTAATTTCAGTTTTTTCTCCATTTTGTAAAAGAATACCATTACCACTACCAATAACAGCATAAAGATTATGAAGATGTTCATCAATTGATCTAGTTTCTTTGGTGTACTGAATAATAATATTTTTGGCAGTTATAGTCTCATCAGTATTAAAATCTTTTTGTTCACTACCTCCATTTAAACGAATATAGTAATTGTTAGCAGTATCAAATTTCCAATTAACCGAATAATCTTTATAGCCTGACCAAAAGTCAAAAGAAACATCTAAGGCGTTTGGTGAAGAACTGGCTTTATCGGTTTGTTTAAATAACCATGGTCGATAATTTTTATCCCAAGAATTATTTTTAATTTTAGTAATATTACTTAAACCACGATCAGCAGCAATACTCCAAAGCTCTTTGGTAGAACAATACATAGTATGTTCTGTAGCACGTTCATCACCAGTACGATCTGGTTCGCGTCGACAGGCTTTGTAAGATAAGGAAAATTGACTTAAATCACCCCAAGTACCTTTATTGTTCCAACCATAACTAGCAATTTGTTCTATAGCTTGAGCTTTGGTAGCAGTAGTGCAAGGACCACCTGGAGTAGCGGCACTACAATTAGCCCCACCAACATGGTTATAAAGTGGATAATCGGCATATTCGGAAGCTAAATCAAGAAAATAAGTTCTGGCTGAACGAACTGGGCCGACGTCATATTTGTTAGCTTCAGCACCAGCAACTTGACCACAATAAAAAACACCCATAAATCGAGTAATTCCACCTTCAGATACGGCTTCGTAAACTATATCAGCAGTTTGTAACCCAGATTGAGGTCGAGAATCTTCATGATTTTCAATCATAACCATAAGAGGTCGACGAGTTTCCCAAATAGACTTCTCTTCTTTGGTGTAAAGTTTACCATTGATGGGACAAGCTTCAGTTTTTGGACCTGGATATAAATCTGGTTCTAATTCATCTTGATTATCAATATCTTGTTGATTATTTTTTCCAACAGAACTAATAATTTCTGAATTTTTTGCTGGTAGAAAAAAATCAAAGAAAAAATAAGAAACTCCGACACTAATGAGAAATAGTCCGGTTAAACTAAGTATTTTAGTTATTTTATAATTCATAAAAGATTAACCTTTAATAGTTTTAACTATAGCTAATTTTTCTTCTTTTGACAAAGTGATATTATCCCCTTCTCCATTTTTGATTGGTTTAGCATAAATCCGAGTAATATCGCGATTATGCAATGAAGTAATTATGGCGCCATCATTATTATTGTTAAGAATAGCTAAAACAAAACTTTGATCTCCGCCAATATCCTCAAAAGGATTAAATCGTAAAACATTAACTTTTAAATCCCCATGTTTTTCATTATTTACCTGAATTAAGGATTTATTTTTATTACGATAAAGCGAATAAGTAATAAAACCTAACCAAATTAAATTTAAAAAAACTAAGAGGTATAAGAACATGATTTAATTGTAACAAAAAAGATTGTGCTATACTGGCTTTAGAGTATGACTAACGAAGAAGAAAATAAGTTTATTAAAAAGGATTTACTTAAAAGCTTGATTTTGAGTGTGATTTCAATTATGTTGATAGTTGTTATCTATTTATTTATTAATTTAAGGGGGTGACACTTAATGCCAACCATTAAATTTTATTCAGTTAAATCTCGTAAGTCCGTAGAGGTCGATGTATCTCAGGTTAAGAAAGTTATGCTTAAAAACGGTAGACCAGCAGCTGAAACTGTTGATCCAGAAACCGGTACCAAGATGTTCAAAATCTTGTCAGCCGCCGATGCAGCTTTACTTAAATAGTAATTTTATTTAAAATAAACTAACCTTCAAAGAAATTGAAGTGTCATGTCCGAAGTTTCGGACAGGAAAGTCTGGACCACAAAAGATGCAGAATCCAAATATGTAGGAGTCCGAATGATCGGACGGCAATGCTACAGAGACGAGTATCTTGCAATTGCGAGAGAAGTGAAACGAGCATCCTTCTGGTGGAAATCTCAAGTTGAGGCATTAATATCTAGTCTTTGAGAGTCTCAGGTAGAGAGAATAGATAGATGACACATAAACAGAATCCAGCTTAACAGTTTCTTTGGAGGTTTTTTTGGACTTAAAAAATTATTTTTTGTTCATGAAAACTTTGATAATAGTTTCAGTAGTAAGAAAAATCGGAATAGCAATAATAGCTCCCATAACACCACCAATTTTAGCCCCAGCAGAAATAAGAAGAATAGTGATTAAAGGATTGAGACCAATGGTTTGTTTCATAATACGAGGAACAATAATATTATTTTCTAATTGTTGAATAACAATGCCCACAATTATAGCTAAAATACAAGTTAAAGGAGAAACAATTAAACCAACTAAAGCGGCTAAAACAGTGGCAATAATAGGGCCAATTGAAGGAACAGCTTCAAGTAATCCAGCGATAATTGCTAATGGGAGAGCATATTTTAAACCCAGAATAGAATAACCAATATAAGAAATAACCCCAATAATAAGCATGAGAAAAATTTGAGCATTAACCCAACTACCAAGACGATTTTCTAATTGTTCAATAATAGTAATCATTTTTTCTTTACCAGATTCACCAAAAGCATTTTGTCCATATTTAGGAAAATTCTTTTTTTCTAATAAAAGATAAAAAGTAATAAACATAAAAATAAAAGCAGAAAAAATATTAGATCCAATTGAAATAACAGTTTTAGCAATGCTTCCGGGAATATTTTCTAAAATTTTAAATTGAGAAGAAAAATCAATAGCGTTAGTTCCAAAAATTTTTATATTACTTAAAGTATCAGGCAAAGTCTGGATTAAACCAGTTGTTTGTTCTACTAAAATAGGAATAATTCCAGCAATAACAAAAGAAATAACTGTGAGTAAAATAGTGTATAAAATTAAAATGGCTAAAGGACGAGGAATTTTAAATCTTTCTAATTTTACAACGGCAGGATTGAGAGCTTCCATAAAAACAAAACTAATAAAAAGTAAAACCACTAAATTCCTAATCTGCCATAATAAAACCAAACCTAATAAAAAAATTATTGTAAAAATAATTGTTTTGTAAGAAATTTCGATTCTCTTATTTTTCATAGTTTAAGTATACCATTTAGCCACAAGTTTAGATATTTTCGATTTATAACCAATTTGGGTTATATCAAAATGATTAATTTGAGGTTTGTTTTTAAACCAACAACTTTGACGACGAGCATCAGAATGTTCGGCATATTTCCATTTTTCTACGCAGGGTGCCAGTAGAGACGCCAAATTTGGCGTCTCTACATTTTGATTTTTTTCAAAATAGGGTTTCATACATTGATAGGCGGCAATTTGCAGGCCAGGATCAGTCCATTTATATTTTTTTAATAGGTTTTGAATTTCATCTAAAAATCCGATGTCTAGGCGTTTTTGAACTCTTTTGTCGATACGATTGTAGAGAAAATCGAGAGGAGCAGTGAGAGAAATATGTAAGATATTAAAATTTTTAATTTTTAATTTGAAATTTTTAATATTAGAAGAAGGTTTTTTTGATAGTTTTATTTCGATTTTACGAGTGAGACGATAATGATTATTAATGTCGGAATGGTTTAATTTGGAAAAAGATTTTGGATCTAATAATTGGTAAATTTTTTGGAGGGTTTTGACTGATAATTTGGTGGAAATAAATCGCCAAATTTTATTTGGTTTTATGGAAAAAGTATCATAGTTAGGATTAATTAAAGAATCTAAATAAAAACCACTGCATCCAACTAAAATAGGTAATTTACCACGAGATTGAATTTCTTTGATGGTTTGTAATCCAATTTTTTGAAAATCAGCCACAGAAAATTTTTGGTCTGGATTAATTAAATCGATTAAATGAATCGGAGTATCTTTTGGTTGATCTTTACCAGTACCAATGTCGAGACCTTTGTAAATTTGGCATGAATCAGTGGAAACTAATTCGCCATTAAATTTTTTTGCCAAATCAACAGCCAAATCGGTTTTACCAGTGGCAGTCGGTCCAGAGATAATAAGAAGTTTATTCACAATTTTTATTTTACCACTAAAAAATACTATTTTGATATAATTGCCATACTTATGGAAAGAAATACATATAAATTTTATAAAATTGATAAAGATAAAAAGGGTGTTTTAGTGACACTTGATCAAACTAAAATAGTTCATGATGATTGTGAAGGAGAATCTTATATTAGTGAAAATAAAGTTACATTAATACATGAAGATCAACAAAGAATAATAGGAAAATTTATATTAAAGTCACATCTTGGACATGTCATTGAAAATAAATTTAATTATTATGAAGAATGTAATGAAAAAAATATGAGAGAAAAATATTTACGATTGAAAAAGGCAAATATACCTGTTCCCAAAACTTTTAGAGTTGATGAATCAAAACATAAATTTTTAATGACAGATTTGACTAATAATGGAGAAAAAATAATTTTTGATAAGCACTACCCAGATTCTAATAATTTTATTATTAATTTTGATGAAATAAAAAATCAAGTAAAAAATATTGCCTTAACTGCCTATAAAAATGGCATATTTTTAAGTCTTGATGCCTATTGTGTAGTTGTTGATAAAAAAACAAAAATAGGAAAAGTATTTATATTGGATTTTGGAATGAATTCTTTGATAATCGAAAATAATACCAATATAAATTTAGATTATAAAGAAGAAGCAATTAAGGAGTCAGATTATTTTTTAGAGTGTCTAATTAAACATTGATTCTAAATTCCACCACGTCGTCGGGGCGCATGATATAGTCGCGGCCTTCATGACGAAGTTTACCGGCTTCTTTGGCGCCAATTTGACCGTTACAAGTAACAAAATCTTGATAAGAAATAACTTCGGCCATAATAAAACCTTTTTCAAAATCAGTGTGAATGGCGGCGGCGGCTTTGGGGGCGGTGTCCCCTTTTTTAATAGTCCAAGCGCGAGCTTCTTTGACACCGGCAGTGTAATAAGATTGAAGACCGAGAGTGTCGTAAGCTTTTTGGATAACTCTTTCGAGGCCTGATTTATCAACACCTAATTCTTTTAAATAATCTTTGCGTTCTTCTGAAGATAGTTCGGCTAAATCAAATTCAATTTTGGCACAGACAGGAACAACAGATTCCCAATTTGAAATTTTTAATTTGAAATTTTTAATGTCAATGTAAGTATTTTCATCGACATTGGCGACGATAAAGTAAGGTTTGGCGGTAAGTAAAAAAAATTCTTTTAATAATTCTTTTTCTTCGTCATCAAAATTTAAATTGATGGCTAAATGGCCTTGTTCTAATTCTGATTTTAATTTAGTGGCTAAAGCAAATTTTTTGGATTTATTTTCTTTGGCATTATTTTTATTAGTATCAAGATATTTATCAATAGTCTCTAAATCTTTGATAATTAATTCAGCACAAATGACCTCGAAATCGCCTTGAGGATCAACTGATCCTTCTTTGATGATATTTGAGTCAGAAAAGGCACGAACAACGTGGCAGATGGCATCACAATCGCGAATATTGGTAAGAAATTTATTACCAAGACCTTCACCAGTTGAGGCGCCTTTGACTAAACCAGCAATATCGACAAATTCGACAATAGCGGGAACAATTTTATTAGTTTTGACAATTTCTGCCAAAACAGGAAGTTTATCATCAGGAACTTCGACGACACCGACATTAGGATCAATAGTACAAAAAGGATAATTGCTGGCATCAGCGACACGTTTACCTAAAAGAGCGTTGAAAAGAGTGGATTTACCAACATTAGGTAAACCAACAATTCCGATTGATAGTTTCATGACTGTATTTTACCAAAAAATAGGATTATTGATGATTTTTAATAAATTCAACAACATTTTTAGGGATAAAATTTTGATAGTCTGGATTGTTGGTTTTTATCATTTGACGAATATCGCTAGCTCGAATAGTAAGAATAGTGGGAATAATATGTTCGAATTTATGACCATAATTTATAAAACAATCCGAAGTGTAATTATTATCAGTAAATAAACAGGTATTTGATTCATTAATTTCAGGGAAAATAGTTTTTACATGATCGGCATATTTGGGTGGATTGTGAATATCAGGAATAATTTTAATTTGATAAGAAAAATTTAGTTGATCTAAATTAGGAATTAATAAATCCTTAACTTGGATGGCAGTAAGAAAATTTTTATCATCAATACAACCAGAATCTCCTATTCCAATTAGTAATTCCTTAACGCCGGAATTAATAACTTCTTTTATAAAACTTAAATGATGTAAAGATGGAGGTTGAAAACGACCAATAATCAGACCGAAATATTTATTCGTTTTCATTATTGATTAGTTTATATTTTAAAAGAATTGAACCATTATGATTTAATTTTTGGAAACTCGTAAGTTGAAATTTTTGAAATATATTTAAATTATCAAATAAATTTTGGCCGTCACCAAAAATATATGGTTCAATGGTAAGAAATATTTCATCAATTAAATTTTGTTGGAGAAATAATGAATAAATTTGAGTTCCACCTAAAACAAGAATTTGATTGGATTGAGAAAAATATTGAGAGGAAATTTCTTTTGGACTTAGTGAAGTAAATTCGAGATGACCAGGAATATTTAAATGGGAATATTTTTGGTAATGTTTGGTTAAAACTAATCTAAGTGGCCCATGATTTAAATCCATTTTTGAAGAATTAATCTGGTAGGTTTTTCGACCCATAATAACTAAGTCTGAATCCTTTACTAGTTTAGTAAAATAACTTTGATCTTCTGGTGATGTCCAAGAAAAAGAATCACCGTTGGAACTATAAGTAATTTTATTATTAATGGAGGTGGCAGCGACTAGAATTACTTTTGACATAAGTAATTATACACAAACCCAAAACTCCCCCGATTGACGAGGGAGTTTAAAATTAGTACATTTATTCTCGATAATTATCGAGAATTGTGTAAGTCAAAGACTTACTTAACCAATTTCTTGATCTTGGTGCCAGGAATGTAACGTGGCATACGACGAGCGACAATTTTTTTAGATTCTTTAGAACCAATAGCTTTTATAGTTTTAGCTTTAAACATTTTGGTTTTAAAAGTACCAAAACCAGAAAGTTTAACCGTTTCACCATTAGCTAGAGCTTTCATAATTTCGCTGAGGAAAGTTTCAACAGCTTGCTTGGCAGCCTTTTTACTGAGTTTGGCTTTTTGAGAGACAGACTCGATGAGATCTTTTTTGGTCATTTTTTTATTTTGTTTTAATAAATAATTAGTTTAAGAATAGCGGATAATACCGAAAATGCAAGTGATTTTAGTCATCTTTTACCGCATTTTTGTTGATTTTTGGAGCAGCAATAATACTACTGGTACGTAATTCACGGATAACAGTGACTTTAATTTGACCAGCCCATTTTGCTTCTTCTTCGAGTTTTTCGGCAATATTATGACTTAGAACTTCGGCTTCTGAATCAGAAACGACAGAAGGTTCGACAATAACCACGACTTCTCGACCAGCTTGATAGGCAGCTACACTAGTAACTCCAGTAAAAGAACTAGCAACTTCTTCAATATTTTTCATTCTTTTGAGATATTCTTCATGGACTTCATAACGAGCTCCAGGACGAGCTCCAGAAGCAGCATCACCAATATAAACAATGACTGATTCAATTGAAGAAAATTCTTTATCTTCGTGATGTTCAGAAACACAATTAATGACTTTTTCAGGAATTTTATATTTTCGAAGTAAATCAACTCCAAGATCAATATGAGTTCCTTCTTGATCAGCAACTATTTTACCAATGTCATGTAATAATGCTCCGAGTCGAACTGTGTTAACATCAGCCTTTAATTCGTAAGCAATACCAATAGCAATTTTGGTCGCTTCAATGGTATGTTTGGCTAAATTTTGACCATAAGAAAAACGGAATTTATATTTTCCAATTTCTTTGATAAGATCAATCGGTAAATTAAAAGCTCCAACTTCTTGACAGATTTTTTTACCTTCATTAATCAGGATTTTTTCCATGTCATTTTTGGTTTGAACCACAATTTGTTCAATTTTTAAAGGCTGAATACGACCATCTTTAACTAATTTTTCAAGAGAAATACGGGCAATTTCGCGACGAGTAGAATCGAAAGAAGAGATACGAATATCATTCGTCTCATCTAATTCAAGTTCAACTCCAGTGGCTTTTTCGAAAGCACGAATATTGCGACCTTCACGACCAATAATTTTACCTTTAGCAGCTTCATCAGTAAGAGAAATAGTAGAAACAGTATATTCAGCTACATAATCAGTAACTCCATGACGAATATTATCAATAATAACCTCTTTGGTAATTTCTTCTTCTTTTTGACGAATTTCATCACGAGCTTCATCAATTTTTTTAGCCACCCAAGAGCTCATTTTCTTTTCAGTACTACTGATAACTAACTGTTTGGCTTTTTCAACGTCAAGACCAGAAATAATTTCTAATTTATCTAATTGTTTTCGATAAAGATCATCAACACTAGATAGTTTGTTTTTTAATTCCAATGATTGCTGATCGATAGACTTTTCTTTTTGAATTAAATATCTTTCTTTTTCATCAAGAGAAGAAAGACGTTGAAAAATTTCAGCTTCTTTGGTTTTTGTCTCGGCTTCAATTTTTTTAGCATTTTGAAGAATTGCTTGAGCTTGAGCATTGGCTTTTTCAAGTTCATCTTTGGAAATAGAAGATGAAGAAACTGATACTGGCTGAGTGTCTGTTTTTGATGGTTTAAAAACTACTCGGTTTTTATCATCATTACTGATATTTGTTTCTTCTTTAACTTCTTTGATAATTTTTACTATTTCTTTTTTAGAAACAGGTTTTTGATTAGGTGTAGGCGAAGAAAATAAACCTTTAACCTTGGTCAAGAAAAAATCTAACATGGAACCTCCAATACTTTTTACGACACAACCGTAGCAGGTTTTTTAGGAAATTAGAAAACAAGAAAACATATAAAGTGTGTTTAAGTAAAAAGTTTAAAAATTAAATTAATGATTAATAGTTTAAAAATGAAATCATTATATTTTACTGTAATGATAGATAATCGTCAATCGCTGCTTTAATATCAGAAAATTCGAATCCTTGGCGAAAAAGTGATGAATAGAGTTTATTTTTGGCTTTAAAATCAGATAAAATTTCTTTGGTTACCCTTTTTTTGGCTAAAATTCTTTTGATAGAACTAAGATCATCGCCTTTAATAAAGTTAACCGAATTAATATCAACCCCTTTTTGAGTTAATAAAAATTTAATTTGATTAACTGACTTTTTATGATTTTTATTTAAAAAACTCTTAACAAAATCTTCTTGATTAAGTAAATTTTTGGAATTTAAATCATTAATAATGGAAGAAATTAGAGAATCAAATTTAAAACCAGAAAAATGGTGGTATTTTTTTGTAATCTTAATAAAAAATAGTCGTAATTTTTGAAAAATTATTTTTTGGGTTTTAGGTGAAATAGCAATTTGACGTAAAGCGTATTCCCGACCTAAATATAATAAACTACCAGAAATAATTTGATCAAGTTTTACTTCGTCAATGGTTTGATTTTTTTGAAGAGAAAGTTTAATGACGTCATCAATAAAAATAGGCAGATACGAACCGTCGGAAAAAATCAAATTAACCCGATTTGGAATCTGACTAGTTTTAATGTTGGTAAGAATTAACATTATTCTTGATCATTAGAATCTTTTGATGGTTTTGAAACATCTCCTGATTCTGTTGAATTTTTGATTTTATCCCAAATTTTATCCCGATATTCTTTGGCAATTTTAGGATTTTCTTTAAAGAATTTTTTGACTCCTTCACGGCCTTGAATGTTTTGATCACTAAATTTGAAAAAAGCTCCTGCTTTGACAATTAAACCATGTTGAACAGCTAAATCAACTAAACCACCAAAAATCGAAATACCTTCGGTATTCATAATATCAAATTCGGCTTCTTTAAATGGTGGAGCGACTTTATTTTTGATAACTCTAGCTCGATGTTGAGAACCAATAGCATCTCCAGAAGCAGTTTTAATATTGGCGATTTTACGAAGATCAATTCTAATAGAGGCATAAAACTTGAGAGCTAAACCACCAGGGGTGGTTTCGGGATTGCCAAACATGACACCAATTTTTTGACGAATTTGATTGGTAAAAATAACTACAGCTTTGGATTTGGAAATAGCCCCGGTAAGTTTACGAAGAGCTTGAGACATAAGACGGGCTTGAACACCCATCATAGAATCACCCATTTCACCTTCAATTTCGGCTTTGGGAACTAAGGCGGCAACAGAATCAAGGACAATAACATCAACAGCATTGGAACGAACTAAAGTTTCGACAATTTCGAGAGCTTGTTCACCATTATCTGGTTGAGAAATTAAAAGGTTGTCTAAATTAACTCCAACAGTAGCGGCTCGAAGAGGATCAAGAGCATGTTCAACATCAATAAAAGCACATGTACCACCAAGTTTTTGGGCTTCAGCAATAACATGAAGACAAACAGTAGTTTTACCAGAAGCTTCTGGACCAAAAATTTCACTAACCCGACCACGAGGTAAACCACCAACACCTAAAGCAATATCTAAAGGTAAACAACCTGTAGGAATAACATCAATGGACATATCAGCCTGTTTTTCGCCCATTTTCATAATAGCACCATCACCATAAGCTTTGGTAATTTGCTCCATAGCGATACGAACAGCTTCATTTTTTTGACTTTGATTGGCTCCAACAGTAGCCCCTTTTTGGACTTCTTTTTTCTTTTTCTTTTGATACATATTGTTTTTTAATTAAATTAACTTTACAAATATAGTGATACCAAAAGGAAATATATCATGTCAATAAGCAAAACCGAAGAAAAGACGAAACAGATTTAAATTACTAAATCTTTGATAAAATAACTTGTTAGCAAAACGGGGATTGGCGCCCGCCTGCAAAAGCTTCCCGATTTATCGGGATGCGGGCAGGCAATTGGCTAGCGCTGATTCTTTGTACTTTATAATCAATAAACGGGGATTGGCGCAATTGGCTAGCGCGCACGGATGGGGTCCGTGAGGTTGCAAGTTCGAATCTTGTATCCCCGACTTCGTTTCGCTTCGTTGGGTAAAGCACGACAAAAAAATATTTTAATTAAAGATTTGATAAGCTAAATATAAAATATGGATAAAGAACCAACATCTAACACTTCTTCTTTATCTGAAAGAAGCCATCTTAATCATCCCATCAATCATTTGCAAAAAATGTCTACACGAGAAATTGGATATTTAGATATTATTTTGGACTTGAAAGATATAAAAAAAACATCAAATAGTTTTGATAAAAGCAAAAAAGAAAATATTAGAAAGACACTTAAAAAGATTCTTATAGTCTTGCCTCCATGGAGAGAAGGTGCAGAATATATTAATCAAAATCTTGAGAACTTAGTTTATACTTCAAAAGAACAAACAAACTTGAATCAATTAAGACAAGAAGCGATAGTAAGACAGACTCAAGTCGAGCAAGAAATAATCGAAGGGGATTCCCCTTGGTTGGCTAGGGTGAGACATAATAAACAAAACGCTCAAAATCCAGTTGCGGTTGGATTTTACCAAATGCCAGATGGTCAGATAAAAACTATTTTTGGCCAACGATATTTTAAATCAGAGAGACAGATAAAAACCGAGTGCTTATTTTTTGGCGGACGAAACGAAGATAAAGAAGTAAACTTACTTTCTACAAGATTTCAGACCATAGATAGACCGGAACTCATAAAAAGCCAGCTCTTTGATTTGTTGCCTGAGGATCTAAGAGAACGATTCGAGAGAGGAGAAATTTTAATCACTGGAGAGCATGATCTTTATGATTTGAGTGATGCTGAAATTGAAAATTTAGCCGCGAGTGCTGATGTTGACGCTGTTACTAAACATGTTGAAAATAAAATTGCTAGTGTCGGAAATGAAAGACAATACTATTTACTTTATCAAAGTGATTACCACAGTGATGAAACTGGTCGCACTGGCGTATTAATGGCAACCGAAAATGGAAAAGCGCAACCAGTGATTATCACAGTTGGAAATAAACAGTTTGTGCTTGAGATAAAAGGTTGCGGAAAAAAGGGCGGTGGATTTGGACGAATGCATCACCGCACTGGACGAGATATTATTACTGGCGGTGCAGAAAGAGAACAGGCAATAAATGAATTTGACCGTTTGTCAGAAATGATAAATGAAGATTCTCCAAAAGCTGTTGCGAGTATTCTTTTTGATAATCATGGCTATCAGCAAGGATATATACTACGTTTAACACCTTCTACGGTTAGAGCTTCTTATTCAAGTAACGAAGTTTATCCTGCCATAGATAGTCCTGAACAAGTTTCCAGGATATTGGACGTTTACGCGGAGGAATTAGCCCAACAAGTTTTCGCACCAAATCCGAAAATTTTAGATCGTTCATCACATTCGGAAAATATTTTATTTTGGGGAAATGGAAGGCATATTTTTACTGATTTTTCTGATCATGTTGTATTTTCAGATCCGCATTATCCACACGAAGAAAGTCATGGCGGTTATATGACGCCAAAGCAAATGCTTGAATATTATGTAAAAATGGTAGAGGAAGTTCCTGGATACAATACTGAAAGAGATAAAAAAAAATTTATTAAAGCATTAGAAAAAGCATTTACTGCACAAGGACACGATATTTCATTCGATGAAACAGAAGAATACATCGATATAGCAAAAAAGCTATGGGAAGGCGGAATGGCATATCAAGTTTTTTCTGCAAGGTGTACAAATAATTATAAGGCAGATGGTGTTGTAGAAGAGTTTAAAAAATCAATTACGGATGAATATCATCAAAGAGAATTGTCTTTGACATCTAAACAAGCGTTCGTTGAAAAATATGAGGAAGGATTTCAAAAAATTCTGGCGGCGCTCGATATTCTTCAAAAAGTTGATGGTGTGTCCGAAGCGGCAGACATTCGTGGATTAGTAAAAAATAAAGATTTGTCGGGATTATTAAAAAATCTTGATAAAATCTATAGTGCTTGGCTAGAGCAAAGTAGTCTTGACGAAGGTGAAAGAAAAAGTATATATCAAGCAATATCTTATTTTTCTGGTTTAGAATATACATTAATAAGAACAGTGAAGCGTTATTTAGAGCATGAACATGATGTCGTTTCTTCTGCTCGAAATACAGCCCCGGAAAGTGAAAAAATAGCTGTAACTGAAGCAAAAAATGAAATTGAGCGTAAAAAACAAGAATTAGAAACAATTTTAAACAATCCACAAGATTTATTTAGAAGTTTTACTGAGCCAAATTGGATTGAAGGTTTTGTGTCATTAAGTTATTATCGGAAGTAATTTCTGAACGGCGCGCCAGTTTCACTGGCACGAAATTCGGCGGCGGCGGAAAAATCGAAATCGGAAAGCGAGGACGAGTAAAAATTCCTTCCCTAAACCCCTTTCTTTTTTGCCCGCCCGAGCATCAGGTTTTGTTTCTGCCGCGCGAAGCGCGGCAATCAGTCAGAGGTTTCGTTCAGTAATTGCGACAAAGTTTATTCTAAAATATGACTGGCGGAAAATTGAATACTTTTTTGATGTTCTTCTTGTTGATAAACCTTGGTTGATTCTTTAATTATTTTATAAGCCTCGGTTCGATTAAGCCAACCTTTGACTGTAACTGATTTGTTTTCTAATCTTTTGTATTCTGAAAAAAAATGAACTAATTCCTTTAAAAAATGGTCTTCAACATCTTTGAGACTTTTGACATGATCATAACTAGGATTTTTGAGAGGTACAGATAATATTTTTTCATCATCACCTTTTTCATCGGACATAATTAAAACACCAATTGGTCGAACTTCAATAAGACAACCAGTAAAAATAGGTGAATTGGTAATAATCATAACATCTAAATGATCACCGTCTTTGGAACGAGTTTGAGGAATAAAGCCGTAGTCTACCGGATAATGCATGGGAGAATGAAGAACCCGATCAATCTTGATAATATCTAATTTTTCGTCGTATTCGTATTTATTATGAGTTTCTTTGGGAATTTCAACAATAGCGTTAACTATTTGAGGTGAATGATCACCAACTGAGATATCAGACATCATGGTTGTTTATTATAGCATTTGAATCAAAAATAATTACTAATAATGATTTATAATTGTTTCTATGGCGGTAAAATTTGGAACAAATGATTTAATCAGAGATGAACATTTTTTAGTATTACAAAAAGAAATTAAACAAACAGCAAAAGGAGATAATTATTATCAATTATCTTTGTCTAATAAAGATGGCATAATTGAGGCTAAAATTTGGAATAATAATATATCTCAGTGCAATTTAGAACAAGGAAAAATAATAGAGGTTAATGGAAAAACTCAAGAATATAACGGAAAAATTAGTTTGATAATTGACAATTGTCAAATTGTAAATAACGAAGAAATAGATGAATACTCCCCTATTTCAAAAACTATGGTATTTGATATTGAAACAATAGGAAAAAAATTTGAAGAATTGGATGAAATAGAACAAGATTATTTAATTAATAATTTAGAAAAAACAACCGAAGACAAAGAAGAAGCCAAAAAAAGAACTGGTCTTTATGCAATTTTTGGAAAAGTGTGTGCTATTGGAGCCTTTAATCCAGGGGTTAAAAAAGGAATAGTGTTGCTACTGGGAGAAAATGAACTTGTTCCAGAAAAAGAAAATTATAGTTACAAAATTTTTACAACAGAAAAAGATTTATTAACTGAATTTTGGAAAATTACCAAAGATTATGAATTATTTGTGACTTATAACGGCGATAATTTTGATTTTCCTTATTTAATAATTAGATCAGGAATTAATCGAGTCAAAGTACCATTTGAAGTAAAAAAATGGGGGTCAGATAAATTTATTGATCTACAAACAAAAATTAGACAAAGTCATGGATATAAACTGGAAATTTTATGTAAGGCTTTTGGAATAGAAAATCCCAAAGAGGCTGGAGTTCATGGAGGTGACGTAAATGAATTGTTTGATAACAAAGATTTCCAAAAAATTGCGGATTATGTGGCAAGAGATGCTTATTCGACAACACAACTTTATTTGATTTGGAAAGAATATATGAGTGGAATGTAAATAAAATTTCTAATGTCTAATGTCTAAAAAACAAAAATAAATATGAAAAATAAAAAAGGAGAAAATAAATTCGAATATCGGTCAAAACCTGATCGAGACAATCAATTAGAATTTAATTTAAATATGAATGATGATCGAAAATATAAATTAGATTTTGAATTGATTGAATTAAAAGAATATGAAAGACCACAAAAAATAATAAAGATTGCCAAAAAGAATTTAAAAAAAATGATTATGAATAGAATTAAAGGAAATGTAGGTGAATGTTAGATATAAAATTGACTAAAATTTCGGAAGGATAAAGAATAAAGTTAAGGCCAAGATAATAACATAAATACCAAAGATCCAAAATTTTTTATTGACAGTAATTTTTTGAAAAATATTTAAAACAAAATAACCAAATAAAGAAGTAATTAGAAAAACGATTAAATTAGTTGGAGTAATAATATTAGCCGAGATAATATCTTTGAGACTTAGAACGATAGCTCCAAGAGTAGTTGGGATAAACAAACTAAAAGAAAAATTAAAAGCATTTTGAGGTGATAAACCTAATAAAAGAGCAGAAAAAATAGTACCACCTGAACGAGAAATAGCAGGTAAAATGGCTAAAGCTTGGAAAATACCAATAATAAATGCAGAAAAATAATTTAAAGATTTATTTTTAGTGGTGATAAATTTGGTTGATAAAACCATAAGACCAGTAAAAAGGAAAAAAAATGGTAAAAAATGAGGTGAAGCGGTAATTGACTCAATATAATCTTTAAATAAGACACCAATGACAGCGGCAGGAATAGAACCAACAATAATATATTTTAAATTAGTAAAAAAATATTTAGTTTGTTTTCTAAAGAAAAAAATAACTGAAATAAAAGTGGCGGCATGAAGAAAGATATCGAAATCTAGAGATGGAGTTAATTTAAAAAAATGTTGGAGTAAATTAAGATGACCGTCTGACGAGATAGGTAAAAATTCACTAATGGATTGGATAAGACCGAGAGCTAATGATTGAATAAAAGTCATGAAGTTAGTTTATCAAATATGCTAATGGTTATTCCAACGAGATTGCCACGTCGCTATGGTAACTGCTCCTCGCAATGACGATGTTTATTGAATTAGTGAAATGTTAGGGATAAATTTTAAACTAAATCTATCAACGAAATATCTAACATTTACAGCAATGACGATATTTAAACAATGAGATTGCTTCTCCGCTAGCTGGTGGTTCGCAATGACGTGAGGATTCGTTCGCAATGACGAATGACCTTAACGTTTTGGTGACTGTTTCTGTCGTCTTGATTTACCACCGGTACCAACCATACGACGTTCTTTGACCCGAGAATCGACAGTTAATAATCCTTCAGCACGAAGATCGGTTTTAAAAGTTTCGTTTATTTTAACTAAGCTTCTAGAAATAGCTAAACTGAGAGCTTGAACTTGACCAGTTTTGCCACCACCGATAATTTTGGATTGAAAATGATATTTACCTAAAGTTTTAGTAATTTCAAATGGTTTTTCATAGACTATTTTTTCAGTTTTAGTAGGAAAATATTTATCCAAAGCAAGACCGTTGACAAATGATTCCCCTTTACCAGTAAATAGTTTGAGGCTAGCAACAGCACTTTTTCGACGACCAACTGATCGGGTGTATGAATTTTTTGATTGAGTTTTTACCATAGTTATTTATTTAATTTATCAATATATGGATGCTCGGCACCGAGGAAAACTTTTAATCGGGTGATACGTTTATCACGAAGTTTATTTTTAGGTAACATACCATAAACACCTCGAATAATAACTTGACGAGCATCTTTTTGAAGCATTTCAGCTAAAGTTAATTCTCTTAATCCACCTGACCAATGAGTATGATGTCGATAAAGTTTATTTTTTAATTTTTTACCAGTAGTTTGAATCTGACTAGCATTGATTGCTACAACATAATCACCGTCATCACGATGATATGAAAAAATAGGTTTATTTTTACCCATTAAAATTTCCGCCATTTGAGTACAAATTCGACCAAGAGTTTGACCTGAAAGATCAATAAGATGCCAAGATCTTGATGATTGATTTCCTTTTAAAACAGTAGTTTTCATTATTTAGTCTCCTTTTTTCCTTTGACTTTGCTTAGGATTTTTTTAGATTCAGCCTTTTTATTGGCTTTTTCTTCAATTTTTTTAAGTTTTAATTGTTCAAATTTTATTGGTTTTACAAAACTGAATTTAATCATAAGAGAATCATCTCCAAAACGTTTACCGACTTTTACAGTTTTAGTAAAATTACTGGTCTGACCAGAAAAAGTTTCTTTCATGGTTTTGACCACATTATTAACCCAAGATTGTTTTTGAAGAATTTTAAATAATTCTCTTTTGGCGATTAATTCTGGTTTAGTCAAAATAGTAGTTGAGAGTGATTCAATTGTAGAAACTATAAGTTCTGATTTAGCCATGGTGGTTTCAATAGAACCGTGAAGGAAAACAGCTTTGACTAAAGAGCGAATTAAAGCTTGTCTTTCGTTATGATTTCGACCAAGTTTTTTTCCAAAAATACGATGTTTCATAATCTTAAACAACTAAAAAGATTTATTTCCAAGCAAAACCTTTTTCTTTTAACCATGAATCAATAACTTTGAGTGATTTTTCGCCAACATTTTTTGATTTGCTAACTTCAAGTCGTCCAGCTTTGATGAGAGTGTCTATAGTTAAATAACCAGACTTTTTGAGAGCATTGGTAACTCGAAGTGGAAGTTCAATTTCTTCAACAGAAATATCACTACCATTTGGACTAACAGAAGTGTTGATAGTAATAACTTCTTCTTCAAACTCTTTTGGATCAGCAATTTGACTGAAAGAATTAATTAAATCTTTGGCAGCCATTTTAAGAGCATAAAGAGAATCAATAGAACCATCAGTCCAAATTTCCATTATGAGTTTGTTATAATCAGATTTTTTACCTAAACGGGTAGGTTCGACGGTATAATTTGCTTTTAGAATTGGAGTAAAAGTAGCATCAAGAATAATTTCACCAACAATATCGGTTTTTTGTTCTTTAGCCATAGTATAACCAACACCTTTTTCAACAGTCATTTCCATTTTTAAATGGGATTTTGAATCAGATAAAGTTGCAATTACTTGATCAGGAGTAGAAACTTTACAAATGTCACTACTAATAATGTCGGCGGCAGTAACAATACCAGGACCTTTTTTATCGAGAGTTAAAACTATTGGACCTTCACCAGAATAATTAAATTTAATTTTTTTGAGATTTAAAGAAATTTCTACCAGATCTTCTTTGACACCTGGTAAAGTAGTAAATAGATGATTAGCACCATCAACACGAATACGAGTAATAGCTGAACCTGGAATAGTGATCAACAAAACTCGACGTAAACAATTGCCAAGAGTGTGGCCAAAACCACCAACTAATGGACTAAGCTCAAATTTACCGTATTTTTCGGTAGATTTGATTGTTTTTATATTAAACTTATTAGTTTCGATCATGAAATTCTCCTTTTTATCTTGAATAATATTCAATTATTAAATTGACATCAATATCATTACCGATTTCCTCTTTGATAGGTTCGGAAATAATTTTGACAGAGAGATCTTTCTTATTTAAATCTAACCAACTTTTGGTTTTGAAATCTGATTCATCGGAAGGTAAAGTTCCAATTTTTTCAGAAATTGATTTATCTAAAGAAATAATATCTTTTTGTTTTACTTGATATGAAGGTACATTTAAAATGCCACCATTAACTAAAACATGACCGTGACTAATTAATTGTTTGGCAGAGGAACGAGAAAGAGATAAACCAGCAAGATACAAAACATTATCAAGACGTTTTTCTAAAAAATTAAGTAAATTATCACCAACCAAACCTTTTAAATTTTTAGCTTTGAGATAATAATTTTTGAATTGGGTTTCTTGGATACCATAGATACGTTTAGCTTTTTGTTTAGCTTTAAGCTGAATTCCATAATCAGTAGGTTTAGAACTAGATTTTATCCCATGCATACCAGGCTTAACGGCACCTTTTCTCTCGATGGGGCATTTGGCTGAATAACAACGAATACCTTTTAGGTAAAGTTTACTACCAGCAGCTCGGCAAAGTCGGCATTTGGTGTCTAATGTAATTCTTGACATAGATTAGTTTAAAGTTAAAAGTATAAAGTTATAAAGTAATAATTAAACACGTCGTTGTTTTGGAGGACGTGGTCCATTGTGAGGAATTGGAGTGATGTCAGCAATTTTATCAACATCAAAATCTCTTTTGGAACGGAGATAACGAAGAGCAGCGTCGCGACCAACACCTGGACCTTTAAGATAAACTTCTAATTTTTTAATACCGTGTTTTTTGGCTTCTTCTAAAGCTTTTTCAATAGCAGTAGTGGCAGCAAATGGAGTTGATTTACGAGAGCCTTTGAAACCACAGTTACCAGCGCTAGACCAAGTTAAAACTTTACCCTTGGTATCAGTGATACTAACTAATGTATTATTAAAAGTTGATTGAATGTAAAGACAGCCTTCAGCAATATTTTTGAAGACTTTCTTTTTAGCAACAATATTTTTGTTAGTTTGTTTATTTTCTGCCATATTTTATTTGTTAGAACCTGTAGAAGCAGCCTTTTGTTGGGTTTCAATTTTTGCCCAGGCTTCTTTGGTAAGAGAACCGACAGTTTTCTTTTTACCTTTGCGAGTACGAGCATTAGTTTTGGTTCTTTGTCCGCGAACCGGAAGACTGACGATATGACGAATTCCTCGATAAGATTTGATAGCTTTAAGACGATCAATATTTTCTCGAATTTCTTTTTTAAGATCACCTTCGATTTTAAAAGATTCAAGAGTTTTCATTAAAGTCGCGACTTCATCACGAGTCAAATCTTTGATACGAGTATTTAAATTAATATTAGACATGGCAGCCAATTTTTTAACGTTGGTACGGCCAATGCCAAAAAAACGAGTTAAACCGATTTCAGCTCGTTCATTATCTGGAATTTCAACACCTAGAATTCTCATAAAAATTTAACCTTGTTTTTGGTTATGTCTTTTTGTAGAACAAATAACACGTCGAATACCGCGGCGAATGACCACCTTACAATTTCGACAACGACGTTTAATACTAGATTTTACTTTCATAGAAATAGACTTGGATATTGTAACCTAAATTTAGAACAATATCAAAGAGTAAATTTTATTTAACCCCGATAGACGATTCTACCTAAACCTCCATCAGGACTAAGAACTAAAGAAACACTATCTCCGGCAATAACACGAATGTGATTCATGCGTAATTTACCGGCTAAATGTGCAATTATCTCATTACCATTTTCAAGTTTCACTCGGTAAAGAGAGTTTGGTAGGACTTCAGTAATTTGACCTCGGACTGTTGGTTCTTTGGGCATTTTTAATTAATTAATAATAATTTTTTTATAATACAGATTCAATATTTGGGATATTTTCAATTAAATTTTTCCCAACGCCTGAATTTTGGACGTTTAATCTAAATTGATCTAAAGCAACTTTGACATTACTTCTATTTTGAAATTGACTTAAAAATAGAGCACTTCTTCCTGAAGCGTATATAAAATCTTCATTAATTGATAAACAAACAGGTAAAAGTAAATCTATTGCCTGATTAATTCTTTGATTATCAGATAATTTAATACTATTTAGAGATGATGCAACAGCATCCATCACATTAGCATTTGAAGTATCAGATAATTCAAATAAAGAATCAGCTATTGTATCACTATTGAATTCATTAAGAGAACTAATTTTTTTATCAATAGATTCCCAATCTGGATCGGTTTGTTTTGCCATATCGATAATCGATAAAACTAAATAATTATTGGGTGACATTATTTCTTTAGACATTTATTTTAAAGTACTAATTTTTTGGTCGATGTCGGCAAAAATTGGTTCGATAGGACGATTGCCGTCAACTTGAAGGATTAATCCCTTGGGGTTGAAGTAATTCATAATTAAACCATTGTTATCATCATAGAATTTTTGACGAGAAGCCATAGCTTCGGGAGTATTGTCAGTGCGATCTTTATCTTGAAATTCCACACCCATTTTGGCACGGCGAGCACTAATTTCTTCGAAAGTGACATCAAGATGAATAATAAGATCAAGAGGTTCGTTAACTTGAGCAAGATAATTTTCAATAAATTGACCTTGACCTAAACTTCGAGGAAAGCCATCGATAATAAAATCTTTATTACCAATTTGATTAAGTTTGCCGGTTAAAAGTTTGAAAGTTAATTCTTCGGGAACTAAAGTACCGCTGTCGACAAAAGATTTGGCTTGCAAACCTTCTGGACTACCAGCAGCCATTTCGTCACGGAGAATCTGCCCCATAGAAAGATGGGTTAAATTATATTTAGTAGCAATTAATTTGGCTTGGGTAGATTTACCACAACCTGATGGACCAATGATAAATAAATTTAAAGACATAAATTTAAAAATTCCAAAATACAAATTTCAAGTATTCCAAACAATAATGTTTGTTTCTTGTTATTTGATTATTGGTTATTTTGATTTTAATTAATAATTAATAGGTTAATTTATCGTAATTGTAAGTTTGGACGACATTCTCGATTTTACGAGTAAGTTCCAAAACTACAGAAACAGCAATAAGAACGCTGGTTCCACCGACAGTCAATGTAGTAACTTGGGTAATTTTTTGAGCAATTGATGGAGTAACAGCAATAAAACCTAAAAATAAAGAACCAATAAAAAGAACTCGATTAATTAGATATTGAAGACGTTTTTCAGTTGATTGACCAGGACGAATACCCGGAATAAAACCACCAGATTTGCGTAATTCTTCGGCAATGTCTTTTGGTTTAAAAACAACAGAAGTGTAAAAGAAAGTAAAACCAATGACTAAAATAAAATAAAAAATCATATAAAGATAACTACTGGTACTAAAAATACGAGAAAGACTATTGCCAATGTTGGATAGTGTTTGATGATTTAATTTGGATAAAAATTGACCGAGCAAAGAAGGAACAGTAGCCAGAGATACAGCAAAAATAATTGGCATAACTCCAGCAGTGTTGACTTTGATTGGAAGATAAGTTGATTGACCTCTTTTGGAATAATTGACTGGGATTCTGAGAACAGCTTCTTCAACAAAAACAATGGCAGCAATTAAAAATAAAGCCATGACAACAAAAATAATTAAATTCATACTGTTTTGAGGATTAGAAAAATCAGTTACAGAAAAAGTTTGAATTAGACTAACAGGAAGACGAGAAATAATACCAGCAAAAATAAGCATTGAAACACCATTACCAACTCCATATAAATTAATTAATTCACCAAAAAAAATCATAATCATAGTACCGGCTAACATAGTAAAAACTAAAGCAACGGTGGCTAATAAATTGAAACCAACAATAATGTTTTGAGATCGAAGAATAGCATACATACCAAGACTATTGATAATAGCAAAAGGAATAGTGGCAATTCGAGTGTATTGATTAATTTTAGCTCGACCATACTCCCCTTCTTTTTGGAGTTCTTCAATTTGAGGAATAATTAAGGCTAAAAGTTGCATCATAACTGAAGCACTGATATATGGACTAAGACCAAGTGCGGTTATAGAAAAATTAGCTAACGTGCCACCTGAAAAAATATCTAAAAGAGAAAGAAGTTGATTTTGAGAAAAAAATTGTTGGAGTAAGCTAAGATTGATTCCGGGTACTGGGATATGAGCGATAAGACGGAAACTGATTAATATTAATAAAGTAAATAAAATTTTCTTTCTAAAAATAGGAGTTTTAAAGGCCTCGATATAAAGAGAAAGTGTTTTTGTAAACTGATTCATTAATCTATCTTACCACCAGCAGCAATAACTTTTTTAGAAGCAGATTGAGAAATTAAAACATCTTTGAAATTTAAAGCTTTAGTAATCTCACCGACTGAAAGAATTTTGACTTGAGCATTAAGTCTTTTGAAAGAAATCTTAGTTTTTTGTGACAATGAATTAAGATCAACTAATTCATCTTTTTTAAACCACTTATCGACTTGAGTCAAAGTAAAAGTAATAATATTTTTTTGATTATTAAGACGGTGTTTACCTCTTAAAAAGGGCAAACGTTTAATCCAACCTTTTTTGATTTTAGTTCCATCAAAAGTAAGTTTGTTTTTTCCTCGAGCTTTATCACCTTTGGCACCACGACCACTAGTATGACCACCAAGTCCAGAACCAATACCTCGACCACAACGACGAGCAGGTTTGCTAGTAATTTTGGTTAATTGGGTTAAAATTTCCATAATTTAAGTTAAAAGTTAAAAGTATAAAGTTATAAAAAACTATTTTAATAAAGTGAGTGCTTTAAGAGTAGCCCAAACATTAATAGACTTATTTTTGGAACCAATAATTTTACTAACAATATCTTTGATACCAGCTAATTCAACTACAGAACGAACAGGACCACCAGCGATAAGACCAGAACCTGTTTTACCAGGACGAAGTAAAACAATAGCACCTTTGAATTTTAATTGAATTGATCCTGAAATAGTACCATTGACGATAGGAACTTCAATTAATGATTTTTGGGCTTTTTTAATACCTTTTTGAATAGCGTCAGCGACAGATTTAGCTTTTCCTAAACCAACACCAACTCGAGTTTTTTTATCACCAGAAACGACTAAAGCAGTAAAATGAATTTGATTACCACCTTTGGTTTTTTTGGAAACACGTTTAATTTGAACAACTTTGTCAGTAAATTCACTGACTGGTTTTTCATAACGATCGTTTTTTTGATTTGATTTATTATTATTGTAAGCCATATTAGAATTTTAAACCTCCTAATCGAGCCCCATCAGCCAAAGCTTTAACTCGGCCATGGTATCGATAATTACCCCGATCAAATCGGACATTAATAATCTTTTTTTCTAAAGCAAGAGCGGCAATTGCTTGACCAACAGCAGCCGCTTTTTCCGATTTGGTACCTTTAGTTTCTTTGATTGTTTTAGTAGAAGCAGAAACTAATGTTTTACCATGTTTATCGTCAATTATTTGAGCCCAAATGTGTTGATTACTACGAAAAACAGAAAGTCGAGAAATACCTAAATTCTGAGCAATTTTTCTTCTTACTCTTCGTAATCTTCTAATTTTAGAATTATGTTGAATCATTTTTTAATTATAAAGTTTATAAAGTTATAAAGTTATAAAGTTTTATTAATTTATTTTAAATTATTATGCTTTAACTTTTTTACCAGCTTTTAATTTTATAAATTCATTAATATAACGAATACCTTTACCTTTGTATGGTTCAGGTGGTCTGATTTTACGAATATTACTGGCAACTTGACCAACAACTACTTTATCAGGCCCAGAAACATTAATTTTGGTTTCTTCTTGGACTTGGAATTGTACTCCAGTTGGAGCAACAATTTCAACTGGATGAATAAAACCAGCTAATATTTTTAATTTATTACCATTAACTGAAGCTTTGTAACCAGTACCACGAATTTCAAGATCTTTGGTCCAAAGAGTGACGACTCCTTTGATCATATTATTAATATTAGCTCTGGTGGCTCCATGACAAGCTTTAACTTTTTTGTCTTCGGAAACTCGAGTGACAAAAACAGTATTATCTTTGACTTCAACATTGATTTTGAAAGGAACATTTAAAGTTAAGGTACCTTTTGGACCAGAAACAGTAACGATATTATTGTTGACTGTAACTGTAACTTCAGTAGGGATAGTGATAGGTTGTTTTCCAATTCTTGACATAAATTTAGTAAAAAGTATAAAGTTAAAAGTTTATAAAGTAAAAATTAATAAATTTCAGCAATGATTTCTCCACCAAGAGATTTAGTTTTAGCCTCTTTTTGAGACAAAATACCATGAGAGGTAGAGATAATAATTAATGATTCTGGAGTTTTACCCCAAGGAAGAGAAGAAACTTTTTCATAAATTCTTCGTCCTGGTTTGGAAAATATTTTAACTTGAGAAATTTTTGGTTGATTACCAGAGTAAGCTAATTCAATATTAATTTGTTTTTTAGGTTCATCAGTAACAGAATAATCAGTAATATAACCATATCTTTTGAGAATATCTACGATATTAATACAAAAATTAGAAGCGGGAGTAGAAATTTTTTTCTGCCCAGCTCGAGAAGCATTTTTTAATCTAATTAAAAAATCTATTGAAAATGATTGCAACATAATTATTTTTACCAACTTGCCTTTTTAACGCCAGGAAGCATACCTTGATGGGCAAGCTTACGGAAACAAAGACGGCAAACTCCAAATAAACGAATAAATCCATGTGGTCGACCACAAATAGAACATCGGTTGTGATGTCGCACACTATATTTTAATTTTTTTTGTTCTCTGACTATTTTTGCAGTAGTTGCCATATTTAGTTAGCTTTCTCAAAAGGAAAACCTAGAGTCGATAATAACATTTTTGATTCATCTTTTGAAGTAGCATTAATATTTAGAGTAATTTGAACTGAACGAATTTTATTGATTTTGTCTAAATTAATCTCGGGAAATAAAGTCTGATCTTTGATAGTTAAATTATAATTACCAGCATCATCAAAAGCATTGAGAGGCATACCTTTAAAATCACGAAGACGAGGAAGAATTAAATTAAATAGTTTTTCAACAAAATCATACATTCGAGAACCTCGAAGAGTAACTTTGAGAGCTAATGGATCATTTTGTCTGATTTTAAATGAAGAAACAGCTTTTTTAGCTTTGGTTAATTGAGGTTTTTGACCAGTGATAGCGATAATTTCTTCAATAGCAGCAGTTAAAGATTCTTGACTTTCTCGAGCTTCAGCAACTCGGTAGTTAATAACTACTTTAGTAAGGCGAGGTAAAGAAAAAACATTTCTTTTTTTACCTATTTTTTCAATTAAATCTTGTTTAATTGTAGTTTGAATAATATCTTTTAACATAATTATTTCTTTCGACTGGGAGTGGAATTAATTTTAGTGGAAGCAACACTACTAATAACAGCTTGGCATTTTTTACAAATACGATATTTAGTACCAGATTTGTCAATTTTATAACCTACTCGAGTAGTTTTTTTACATTCAGGACAAATTAAAGTCACTTTTGAAATATGGAAAGGACGTTCTTTTTCAACAATACTACCTGGACGACCTTGAGATGGTTTAACATGTTTTTTAAAAATATTTAAACCTTGAATAACAACAGAAGATTTTTTAGGAAAGCTTTTGACAACTTGACCTTCTCGACCTTTGTCTTTACCAATAAGAATTTTTACTTTATCACCTTTTAATATTTTCATATTAATAAACCTCCTGAGCCATGGAAGCAATTTTGTTGAATCCTAAATCTTTAATTTCACGAGCGATAGGTCCAAAAATACGGGTACCGCGGGGATTATTTTGAGAATCAATAATAACACCAGCATTATCACTAAAACGAATGTAAGAACCATCTTGGCGACCATATTCTTTTTTGGTACGAACTATGACCATTTTAACTTTTTCTTTTTTCTTGACTAAACCGTTTGGAATAGCATCTTTGACAACAGCTAAGACAATATCACCAATGGTACCTTTTTTATGAAAGTGACCTTTGTAGACATGAACAACTTGAACGCTTCTAGCGCCGCAATTGTCAGCTGGTTTAATAATACTTCTAAGTTGAACCATAATTAAGTTATAAAGTTAAAAGTTATAAAGTAGATAAGGACTTTTTAATAATTTCGACAGTAGTAAATCTTTTAAGTTTACTTAACGGTCTAGTTTCACGAACTTTAATAATATCGCCATTTTTGGCAGATAAATTATTTTCGGCGTAAATTTTTTTGTTTTTACTAACAATTTTTTTGTATAAAGGGTGGCGACTGGTATATTCCAATTCAACCACAACTGTATTGGTCATTTTATCAGAGACAACTTGACCAATAAAGGTTTTACCAGTTTTATTAATTGTGTTTTTCATTGTTACTTTCACTTAATAGTGTAATGATAAGCGAGATTTGTTTTTTAATTTTTTTAAAAACTGAAGTATCAGTTTGATTACCAGTAGCAAATTTAGCTTTAGTTTCAACAAAAGATTTTCTTAAATCAATAAGATTTTTTTTAAGCTCTGGTTGACTTTTTTGTCTGTAGGAAATTTTATCAGTTTTTTTCATAAAATCTACCCCTATTTTTTAGCAACAATTTTGCATATAACTGGTAATTTAGCAGCGGCTAATTTTAAAGCTTCGTGTGATTCAGTTAAAGAGATCCCTGAAACTTCGAACATAACACGTCCTGGCTTAATAACACAAACATAACCTTTAACGTCACCTTTACCTGCTCCCATAGTGCCAGTGCCTTTTTCAGTAACAGGTTTATCAGGAAAAATTCTAACCCAAATACGACCATTTCTTTTGGTAGCATGAGCAATAGCCCGACGAGCAGCTTCAAGTTGATTGGCAGTAATCCAACCACATTCAAGTGATTTTAAGCCATATTCACCAAAAGAAACTAAATTCCCTTTTGAATTTCCGCGCATTTTACCGCGAAATTGTTTTCGATATTTGGTACGACTTGGTTGTAACATAAGTTAGTTATAAAGTTATAAAGTTAAAAGTTTATAAAGTAAAATTAAATAAGACATAAATAAACTTTAACGCCGATATATCCTGATCTGGTAAGAGAAGGACATTCGTGATAATCAATTTTTGATCGAATAGTACTTAAAGGAATTTTACCTTCGGAAAATTTTTCTCGACGACCAATCTCTGCACCATTAATACGACCTGAAAGAACAACTTTAATACCTTTAGCACCAGCTGTCATTGATTTTTCAATTGAAGATAAAACGACACGACGATAAGGCATTCTTTTGGTAAGTTGATAAGCAATTTTTTCGGCAACTAATTTGGCTGAAAGATCAGCATGTTTAAATTCTTCAACTTGAATTTCGACAGCTTGTTTACCACTAGCTTTGGTAAGTAGTTTTTGAATTTCTTTTTTGAGAGATTCAAGTTCTTTTCCACCGCGACCAATAACTAAACCTGGACGAGAAACAACAAGAGTAATTTTAATCTTTTTTACAGATCGCTCAATTCTAATATTGACAATACCAGCTGAATAAATTTTCTTTTGAAGAAAATCACGAATTTTTTTGTCTTCCAATAAAAATATAGGATATTTTCTAGAATTAGCAAACCAACTGGATTGCCATTCAGGACTGTTTTTAACAGCTTCTAGTCTGAAACCGATAGGGTTAACTTTTTGACCCATATTACTTTTGAACTCCTTTAACAATTATGACAAGTCGACTGTGTCGTTTTTGAATAAGACCACGAGCAAAACGAGATCCATGCGATTTGTCCATACGTTTAATTTTTAAAGCTTCGTCGGCTTTGATGGTATCAAATTTCAACGAATTTGTATCTAATTTAAAATTGTTTTTAGCATCAGCAATAACATTTGTTAAAGCTTTGACTAAAATACGTCCTGCTTTGGTATTAATAAATTTTACTCGATTAAGAGCTTCAACTGGGGAAAATTTTCTGATTTCATTGACTAATAATCTAAGTTTACGAGGAGAAAGTTGAATATTTTTATTAAGATATTTGGCAGTTTTTCCTTCGACTTGGCTCAAGATTTTTTTATCAACTGGTTGTGTGGCAATTTTTGGAATAGCCACTTTTTTTGAAGCTGTTTTTTTGACAACTTCTTTTTTTCCTTCGACTTGGCTCAGGATTTTTTTATTGATAGTAGTTTTTTTAGTAGTTTCTGCCATAGGATTTTACGTTTTTTCAGTAACTCTTTTAACCACACGACCATGACCTTTAAAAGTTCTAGTAGGAGAAAATTCACCTAACTTGTGGCCAACCATGTCTTCAGTAATATAAACATTAATGAATTTTTTACCATTGTGAACATCAAAATTACGTCCAACAAATTGAGGAGCGATAGAACTATGACGAGCATAAGTCTTGATAACTTGGTTACCACCTTTAGCTATTTTGTCAAGGATATTTTGGTCTATGAATGGGCCTTTTTTAGAACTTCGAGACATGATTTAGTTTAAAGTATAAAGTTATAAAATTTAAAGTCAACAACTTTACTTTTTTCTCCTTTGAACAATTAACTTATTAGAAGCATTTTTACGTTTACGAGTTTTTCTAAAAGCTGATTTACCCCATTTGGTTTTTGGATTCATACCAATAGAGCTGCGACCTTCACCACCTCCATGTGGATGTGAGTGAGGATTTTGAGCCACACCGCGGACAGTAGGACGAATACCACGATGTCGAGAATCACCGGCTTTAGTTAATTTTTGATTAGAATGATCAGAATTAGAAACTTGTCCAATAGTGGCATGACATTCAGAATTAAAAATTCTAATTTCACCAGAAGGAAGTTTAACAACCGCTTTGTTACCGTCAATACTTTGAATATAAGCAGCAGAACCAGCACTTTTGACTAGTTGAGCTGGTTTATTAACATTGAAACTAATAGCATGTAGAGGAACACCAACCGGAATATTTTTAAGAGGTAAACAATTACCATCTTTGATAGGAGCGATATTGTCAGAAACTATAATGTCTCCAACTTTTAATTCAGTAGTAGCAAGAATATATGACTTTTTACCATTTTCATAAACAATTAAAGCTAAATCGGCAGTACGATTAGGGTCATATTCAATAGAAGAAACTTTAGCTTTAATGCCAAGATTATTGCGATTCCATTCAATTTGACGAAGAAAACGTTTATGTTCACCACCACGATGACGAGTGGAAACGTGACCTTGAGAATCACGACCACTGGTTTTCTTTTTGATAGTTAATAAAGATTTAATAGACATAATTTATTTTGTATTAAGTTTCAATAATTCAATTTTTGTCCCTTTAGGTAAAGTAAGAATAGCTTTTTTATAATCAGATTTTTTTTCAGTTTTACGAGTTTTCCAATTAGTTTTAAATTTTCCTTTTAAAATAACCGTATTGATATTTAATGGATTAATTCCAAAAACAGTTTTAAATGAAGTTTCTATTTGTTTTTTACTAGCAGTAACAGGAACCCAAAAAGCATATTTATCCAAAGTTTGTTGAGCAGCCAATGACTTCTCGGTGACAATTGGTTTTAAAACAATAATACTTTGCATAATTATTTTAATTGAGTAATAGCTTTGTGGCTAAAAATTAAGTAATTTTGTTTAGACAAATCGTAGATATTAAGTGAATTTAAAGAAAAAAGACTAACATCTTTGATATTGTTAAATGATCGTTTAACAGAGGTGACATTCTTGCTAGTAATGATCCCAATTTTACGACTTTTTGATAATACTTCATCTTGGCCTTTAAGTCCAGTGATTAGTTTTAAAGCAGATTTAGTTTTTGGTTCCATTTCAGAAAAACTATCGATAACTAAAATCTTTTTTGATTCAGCAAATTTGGTAAAAATACCTAATAAAGCTTTTTTCTTCATATTTTTGCTGATTTTAAGGGTATAATTTTGATTACCATCTGGACCAAGGGCAATACCACCACCTTTAAAAATTGGAGCAGTACGATTACCATGACGAGCGTTACCAGTTCCTTTTTGAGCCCAAACTTTTTTACGGGTTCCAGCAACTTCGGAACGAGTTTTAGTTTTAGCATAAGATGATCTTTTGTTAGCTAAAGTAATACGAATAGACTGAGCAATTAGACTATCAGGTACTTCAACACTAAAAAATTCTTTTGGAAGAGTTAATTCCCCAACTTTTTCAGATTTAAGATTGTAAATTTGAGTTTTCATATTATGCCCGTTTTTTTAACATAACCCAAGAGTTAATACTTCCGGGAACTGAACCTTTAATAAAAATTTCTTTTGTTTCAGGATCAATAGAATAAACTTCTAATCCAGAGATAGTAACTTTTTTAACTCCAAAATGACCAGGCATTTTTTTACCTTTAACAACTTTACCTGGAGTTTGAGCACCAATAGAACCGGGACGACGAACACGATCAGAAGAACCTAAAATAGGTTGTTTTTTGAAACCATGTCGTTTGACAACACCGGCAAAACCATGACCTTTTGAAATGCCGGTAGCATCAATAATTTCACCTGCTGTAAAAACAGATTCAATAGAAATATCACTACCAATTTCAGGAATTTGATCAGAAGTAAGTTTAAATTCTTTGAAAAAACGAGGTTTAATATCTAACTTAAGTTTATTTAATTTGGCACTAGTAGCATTATCAAGATGTTTTTTGGAATCGTAAGCAATTTGAATCGATGAATAACCGTCTTTGTCTTTAGTTTTGATTTGAGTAATCTTGAGAGATGGAGCGGAACACTTGGTAACAGCAATTCTATGACCTTCTGGGGTATAGACACTGGTCATGTGACCTTTTTTAATTAAAAATCCTGAAATCATAGTAGTAGTTACATTTTTACTTCGACTTCTACTCCGGATGGTAAATCCAAATGTTGGAGACTATCTACAGTACGAAGACTAGTGTTGGAAATATCGATAAGACGCTTATGAGTTCGAATTTCAAAATGTTCTCGAGCGTTTTTATCGGTATGAGGACTAGTTAAAACAGTAATATTTTTTCTTTCGGTGGGTAAAGGAATTGGTCCTTCAACCTTGGCACCAGCGGTAACCGCAGACTCAACAATTTTAATTGCTGCTTCATCAATGATACGATGATCAAACGATTTCAATCTGATTCGAATGCGGTTACCTTTAGACATAAATTTTTTAATTTAAATTTTTTTATTTTTATTCAATTTTTAATGTTTTTAATTTCAAAATTTTTTAAATTTGAATTTGATTAAAAATTAAGAATTGAAAATATAAAATTACTTAATAATCTTTGTAATGGCACCAGCTCCAACAGTCAAACCACCTTCGCGAATAGCGAATCTTTGACCTTCTTGCATAGCAACTGGTTTAATTAATTTAACAGTAACAGTAGCATTATCACCTGGCATAATCATTTCGGTTCCTTCAGGAAGGGTGATATCACCGGTAACATCAGTAGTACGAATGAAAACTTGAGGGCGATAACCAGAGAAAATAGGAGTGTGACGACCACCTTCTTCTTTTTTGAGTAACATGATTTGGGTTTCAAATTCGGTATGAGGAGTAATTGACCCTATTTTAGCCAAAACTTGTCCCCTTTCAATATCGTCTTTTTCAACTCCACGAAGTAATAACCCAACGTTGTCACCAGCTTGACCTTGATCAAGTTGTTTATGAAACATTTCGACTCCAGTGACAATAGCTTTACGAGTGTCACGAAGACCGACGATTTCAACTTCATCATTGATTTTGACAATACCTTTTTCGATTCTACCAGTAGCAACAGTTCCGCGACCTTTGATAGAAAAAACGTCTTCAACAGGCATTAAGAAAGGTTTATCTAATTCACGAACTGGTTCAGGAATATAGGTATCAAGAGCTTCCATTAATTTTTTAATAGATTCAATACCATCTGCTTCACCATTAAGAGCCTTGAGAGCGCTTCCATGGATAATTGGAGTTTCATCACCTGGAAAACCATATTTGGTTAACAAATCACGAACTTCCATTTCGACTAAACCTAAGAAATCGGAATCATCGACTAAATCACATTTGTTTAAGAAAACAACAAGTTTGGGAACGTTAACTTGTTTAGCTAATAAAACGTGTTCACGAGTTTGTGGCATTGGACCGTCTGGTGCAGAAACAACCAAAATAGCACCGTCCATTTGAGCGGCACCAGTAATCATGTTTTTAACATAATCAGCGTGTCCTGGACAATCGATGTGAGCATAATGTCTTTTCTCGGTTTCGTATTCAATATGAGAAATAGCAATAGTAACGATTTTAGAAGCATCACGAACAGTACCACCCTTTGCGATATCAGCATAAGATTTAGCACTTCCTTGAACTTTTGAAATTGCTGCTGTTAAAGTGGTTTTACCATGATCGACGTGGCCTATAGTACCGACATTAACGTGTGGCTTGTTTCTTTGATAAGTATCTGCCATAGATTCTCCTTTTTTTGTTTTTGTCTTGTTTAAGACGAATTTAAAATTAATAATTTAAGATTAAAATGCTTTTAGATTGTACCAGCTAAAATTAAGCTTTGCAATATACAAAAAACAAGCAATTTAATGCCTTTTTTAGAAAATGATTTATCTAAATTGAGTTAACTTAAATTTTAACACAAAACTCTGTTTAATTATTAAATTGAATTACTCCGTTGGTCTTAGTGGTTAATTTTTATTGAATTAATGTAAATGACTATTTTATTTTCTTTTTCGCTACATTTAATTTTAAAGTTACCTTCGTAAAATCGAAGACCATCTTCTTGTTCTGATTGTCCAACCCCTTCATATAAATCCCAAGGAGAATATATTTTAGAATCATCATCATAAACTCCGAATAGCTTTCCAGTCATATCAAGTTGTCCACCAAAATGAGATAAAGGACTCCCTTGGTGAATTTTCTCGTCTTGGAGTTCAAGAATTACAGAGGCATTACTAAAATCTTCATAATTCAAACGCTCCTTACCAGCTTTGCCATTTAAAGTAATGAGTTCGCTTGAAAAGATTAGTACATAGTCTTTATTGTTTTTATTAAAACGGTTAAGTAAATCAAGGTCGTATGGACTGTAACACACGATAATTTTAGAAGCTTCTTTAATACCGGTTCCAATTACACTGTGCCCCATAAACATAACATCGCCAGAATTCTCAAAATCCATTAAATCTAGCTTTTTTTCGACATCGGCTATTTGAATAATCCAAAAAACAGGTTTTCCATTTTCTGCAGTCATGGCCCACTCAAAATATTGTGGTTTTTTAAATGTCTGTTCCATTTTTTCCATGGATAAAAAAACAGGGTTGAGATCTAAATTATGAATGGCTTTTTGAAAATCATCAGGGTAGTAAATGGAGGTATCAATTATCTTGGGGGTTTTATAAAAACAACTATCAGGATCAAAAACTTTTCCACTATAACAATTGTCCGAAAAAAGATGGTTCTTACGGTGATCTTGATCTAATTGTAAAAGTGTAGAACTTTTTAGTGACTTAAGACCACTAACCATAGCATATCTTTCAGAAGACAGATATTTACCTAAAATACCACTATGTTTTTCAATTTGGCTTTTTGTTATTTGTTCTCCATCTCTTGATTCCACGGCACAACCTAGACCAGGAACAATAGTAAGATAACCTTCTCCTCGAGAAGTTGAGGTATAACCAAATCCAGATAAAATAGGGGTTACACACCCTCCTTCATAACAATTATCTCCAATAATTGGTTCAATAATTACACCAAAACCTTCACCGGTAGCAGCGTCTTTTCTGAAAGCTATAGCATCGGGAGAAAAATAGCTAGCTAAAACTTGTTTAAGTCCTTGATCAAAGTCGGTAATATCATTATTAACAAATACTGATTTATAAGTACCAGTACCTCTGGCATCACCTTTGGCTGATGATCGGATTACTAAAGGTTTATCGCCGTAAGAACGGCAAATAGTTTGTAATGTCTCTAATTGTTCAGAGGAAAAACTACTATTTTTTATAACAGCTTCAATGTCTGCGTTCGCACTTACATCACGTAAATTTGTTTCTAATCCACTTTTTTGAAAAAAGTCACTAAAAAACCCTTCTGCAAGTATTGTTCTTTTAGGGGTGTGAAAACCTAAAGTTTGCAAAGTTGGAGTTTTTTCAATTAGCTGACTCGCTTTTGATCCAATTTCACCATCACCAATTATTAAAAAATCTGAATTTTTTAAAATTTCACCTGTTTCTCTTTCTTTACTTGCCATAAGTTTTAATTTCAAAAGTTATATAAACTGTTTTGGGTAAAAATTGAGTTGATTATATCAAAACAGATCATATATTACTATCTTAAGTGATATAAAAAATACTCCCGAAAAGTCGGGAGTATTTAGTTATTAATTGAGATTAGTTTAACCGTTAGTCTTGGTGGTTAATTTTTCTTGGATATCACGAGGAACTGGATCGTAGCGACATGGTTCCATATAAAATGAACCACGACCTTGAGTTAAACTACGAATAACAGTAGCATATCCACCAACAGCTTCTAATGGAACAAAAGCATGAATTGTAGTAAAACCATGACTGTCTTCAGTACCATTAATTTGACCACGACGAGAAGACAAATCTCCAATAACTGATCCTAAAAATTCTGATGGAGTAGCAACTTCAAAATTCATAATAGGTTCCAAAACTAGTGGTTTGGCGGCAGTAAAGGCATCTTTAATAGCGTATGATCCAGCTAATTTAAAAGCCATTTCAGAGGAATCGACTTCGTGGTAAGTTCCATCATAGACGGTGACTTTTATATCTGTACAAGGAAAACCGGCAATAATTCCTTTTTGAAGAGTTTCTTTGACACCTTTTTCAATAGCAGGAATAAAATTAGCTGGAATAGCACCACCTTTGACAGCATTTACAAATTCATAGCCTTCACCACGATTTTTTGGTTCGACTTTGATTTTACAATGACCGTATTGACCATGACCACCAGATTGATGAATATATTTACCTTCACCTTCGGCATTTTGAGATATAGTTTCACGATAGGCAACTTGAGGAGAACCGGTTTTAACATTAACACCAAATTCCCGTTTGAGACGATCGACAATAATTTCAAGGTAGAGTTCTCCCATACCAGCAATAATTGTTTGTCCTGTTTCTTGGTTATAAGTGACTCTAAAAGTCGGATCTTCAATAGCTAAGCGATTTAATGCCACACCCATTTTCTCTTGATCATCAGCAGTAGCTGGTTCAATAGAAAGAGAAATAACAGGTTCAGCAAATTGAATTGGAGATAAGGAAATAACATGATTACTGTCACAAAGAGTATCACCAGTAGTAGATTCTTTTAAGCCAATACAGGCTACAATTTCTCCTGCAAAACCTTCTTCAAGACCTTCTCGTTTGTCGGCATGCATTAAAAGTAAACGACCGATACGTTCTGACTTTTGTTTGGTTGTATTGTAAACCTCGGAACCAGCTTTGAGAGTCCCTGAATAAACACGAACATAAGAAAGAGTTCCAACATGAGGATCAGATTGAACTTTGAAAAGAAGGGCTGAAAGAGGTTCGGTTCGAAGTGGTTTTCGAGTAATAACATCATTTGTTTCTGGATCATAACCTTCGATGGGAGGTAAATCTAAAGGAGAAGGTAGATAATCTACGATACCATCAAGAATTGGATGAATACCTTTGTTTCTCCAAGCGGCACCACAATAAACTGGAAATAATTTACGGGAAATAGTAGCTTTTCGTAAAGTAGCTTTTAATTCTGGAACAGAAATTTCTTCATCATTAAGGAATTTTTCCATTAAGATTTCATTTTCTCCGGCAATTTTTTCGACCATTTGAGCACGGGCCGCAGCTGCGGCCTTTTTGTATTCATCAGTAACCGGTTGACGAGTAAATTCCATACCTTCTTCATCTTTATCATAAACGATCATATCCATCGACATTAAATCAACAACACCCATAAAATCGTGTTCTTCACCAATTGGAATAACTACAGGACAAATTGGAGCTCGGAGTTTTTCAGTGATACTATTAAGGGTATTTTGAAAAGAAGCACCGATTTTGTCCATTTTATTAACAAAGGCAATTCGAGGAACACCATATTTATCAGCTTGACGCCAAACAGTTTCAGATTGAGCTTGAACACCAGCATTACCATCAAAAATCATAATAGCTCCGTCAAGAACACGAAGTGAACGTTCGACTTCGGCGGTAAAATCAACATGTCCTGGAGTATCAATAATATTTAATCGGTAATCGTGCCAAAAAGTAGTGACACAAGCTGATTGAATAGTAATACCCCGCTCTCTTTCTTGGATCATAGAATCGGTAGTAGTAGTACCATCATCGACAGAACCAATTTTATGAATATTTCCAGTATAAAAAAGAAGACGTTCAGTAGTGGTAGTTTTACCACCATCAATATGAGCAATGATACCGATGTTTCGGACTTTTTCCATAGGAACGTCACGATTTTTGGTAAGCTTAATTTGGTCAGCCATAGGTTAGTTATTTAGTTAATTAGCTAGTAGCTAATAGTTTATTAATAAAAACTGCTGCCTTAGGCAACAGCGGATGGATTTATGATACCATAACTTAAACCCTTTGTCCCTCAATAAAATTTCGGGACATTTCCCTTAAAAAGGGCAACATTTAAACTTATGAAAAAAAATGTAGCAATAATTGGAGGTGGTTTAGGTGGACTTAGTCTAGGATATTTTTTAGCAAAACAAGGAGATAAAGTCACGATTTTGGAAAAAGAAAACTTTTTGGGTGGATTGGTGGGTGGATTTAAAATGGAAGGAGAAAATTTAGAGAAACTATATCATCATTTTTTTAGAACTGATAATTATTTGATTGAATTACTTGAAGAAATTGGATTGGCAGACAAAATAGTTTGGAATAAAAATTCAACTGGAATTTACTGGAAAGATAAAATGTATCCGTTTAACGGAGCGATAGATTTATTGAAATTTAAGCCATTATCTTTGGTAGATAAAATTCGAATGGGTTTGGTAGCAATATTTTTAGGATTAGATAATAATTGGCAAAAATATGAACTGGTTTCAGCCTCGGACTGGATGAAAAAAGCAGTGGGTAAAAATGGTTATGAAGTGGTATGGAAACCATTATTACAAGGAAAGTTTCATAAATATTATAGAGATATTTCGATGGCTTGGTTGTGGGCAAGGATTCATACTCGAGGGAATTCTAAAAATGAAAAAGGTGAGGAAGTATTGGGATATATTGATGGTGGATTTGAAAAAATGGTTGAAAGATTGGTGGAATTGATTAAGAAAAACAAAGGAGAGATTAAATTAAATAGGAAAATAAAAAATATTAAAGACTTGGAAAAAGATTTTGACATAATAATTGATACTCGACCAGATAAAGAGATGGGGTACTTGGCGACAGTAAATATTGCCTTTAGTTCGGAACAAAATTTGAGTAAATTTTATTGGCACAATATAAATGATCGGCAATCCCCGTTTATTGCTTTTATTCAGCATACGAATTTAGTCGGAACAAAAAATTATCAGGGTAAAAATATCTACTATCTGGGAACTTATGTACCCCAAGACCATGAATTTTTGAAAATGGATGAAAAAAAAATAATCAATCAATGGTTTGATTATCTAAAAAAGATTTTCCCAGAATTTGATAAAACCAAGGCGAAAAATGTGTCAGTGTTCCGATTTAATTCAGGACAACATATAGTGAGTAGAAAGTATAAAGTTAAAAGTTATAAAGTAAACGAAAAATTATACCGAATGAATTTTGCCCAAATTTACCCAGAAGACAGAGGAGTTAATTTTGGAGTGCGAGAAGCGAGAAGAATAGTATCTAGTATTAGAGTATTAAGTATTAAGTATTAAGTATTAAGTATTAAGTATTAAGTATTAAGTATT